>CAZFXE010000152.1:0-2514 GCA_964522945.1 uncultured bacterium | reverse complement strand
GGCGATGTTGGTATCTTTATCGGAGTATCCGAGTTTACAGCGGGTGATAATGAGGTCGATGATCGAATCGACGGTGGCTTTAGCGCCTGTGATATCTCCATCAGCCATTTGACGGTCGATCTTGTCATGAACGAGCTCAGCTCTTCTTTGGAGGATGAAGTCGGTCTTATCGAGGTCGATCAGATGTTTTATCTTGAACTTGTCGATGAAGGTGATGTTTTTATTCAGGTGAGTGGTTTTATTGAGATGAACATAGACGAGGGCGGTGAGCTCAGGGAGGAGCTCAAAGCCAAGCTTATAGCTGCCATATTCGACGGAGATTTTCTTTCTCCGTTTAGCAAATTTTAGATCGCGGTACCGTTTAATGAAGGGGATGTAGTTGAGGTGGGTCGGCTCGCGGAAATGCCGCTGCTTGAAGAATTTTAAAGCGTATTTTCCATCTTCGCTAAAGAAGACATAGGCTTGTCCGCCGCAGCCGAAATAGGTGAAGTTTTGGCTTAAGGCGGTATCGACTTCTTGACTTTCCAGAGTAGTCAACGGTCGAGTGTCAAAGCGGGAATCGTGAGGCCTATCGTATTGGATTTCTGAGAGGACGAACTTATTGGCTGTTTTGATTGAAAGTTGATAGGCACCATAGCCGATGGCTAGGGAGGCGAGGAGATAAACATAAGATTTGGGTTTCATAACTTTTCTATTTGGGTTTTAAGATGTTGCTGGAGCTCAGGGCATCTTGTCGTTAAATATTGGTTCAAACAGTCGGTAATCCGGAGGATCTCGTCTTTATCAACATGTGGATCTCGGGGACTAAATCGTCCGACGTCAATCTGAATCGGCTTTGTCCCGATAACTCCAAAATTGGTGATCAGATCGGGATCTTTATCCGAGATGCCTTCTTTTGCCAGGTGAGCTAATAGCTCAACGAGGTTGGAGAGGGTTTCTTTAGCATCGGATATCTTATTTTCTTCAATCATTTGATTGAGAGCAGTATAGAGGAGCGAGGCTCTTTTTTGAATGAGAAATTCATAGTTGTCTAATGGGAGAGGATGATGAATGCCGAGCTTGTCGACAAGATCCAAAGTCTGGTGCAGATCCTCGGTTTTGTTGAGGTGGACAAGAACTAAGCCTGTTTGCTCGCGAAGGTTTTGAAAAGCCAGCTTATAACTTAAAAATTCTTTACAGAGCTGAGCTTGTTTTTTAATTCTTTGATTGGGGGTCAGCCAGAAGGGCGCATCGAGGTGGTCATGGCGGAAAAATTTAATGACATACTGCCCATCTTCAGAGGCAAAAACAAACGATTGGACCCCTTTGTCAAGATACGAGTAGGGTTGGCTTAGGATTTCTTTGATCCGGTTTTTTTCTTCAGAGGAAAGAGGGGCGGTTTCCCATTCCGGCTGAGGGGTTAATTTGGACGTGATCCGCAAGATTGTGAACCGGCCGGTTTGCTCTTTGCAAAACTTAGCGGTGATCACAAAACAAATCACAAAAAGAAATATTTTGAGAACGTATTTCATAAGGGTTCCGATAGGATACTGGAAATGGCTGGCTTTAGTCAAACGTCGAAGATAGAACTTAAATAAATCTTTACGTATAGTGTTAAGAAAAAATTGGAGGGCTTATGTCTGTACTCGTGTTTGCTAAGGATATGGTAGCTTTTCCAGCGGCATGGATTGCTGGATCAGAGTACAAGGAAATCAAGGTAAAAGCCCGGGATTTTCTCTATTCGACAGCACGTGTGGCATTTGCTTGCAGTATCGTCTGGGGATTGTATAAAGGCCAGCGGTGCGAGGCTCTTAGAAAACTTACGGTGCCTGTGGTTCTTTTGACTGGCCATGCGGGTAGGATTATTGTTTCTTTAGAGCCGGTTTCTCTCTTGGTTAACCTTTATCTGGTAAAGACAGCTTCGTCCAAGTGGATCACGGGTGGATATTGTGCAGCAGTTGGCATATGGCAGTGCGCCATGCAGACGCTGCGTCAATGGACACAAGAACCCTCTGCTGTTTTCTTTTCAGCATCTGTGCAACGTGCTAACTTGAATATCGATCCGCTTTCGCATTTGATGAGGATAGCCTTATGGAAGCTTCCAGAAACGCGTTTAGGCATTAGCCTTTTCACAACGATCTTTGGAGTTTACCAGCTTTCTGCCTACACGGCAGACAGATGGAACTTGTTAGATGCTCCAACTAGTCTTGCACTGAAAGGGATTTTCCACGTCGCTTGTGGATTATGCTGGATGGGAGCTTATGAAAACGATAATCGCATGCTGGAAAGAGGAGCTAAGAAAGATACCCATCTTTACAAAGCAGCAGATTGGATCGCACCGCATTTAGCTTGGCTTGCAACGGGGCAAGCACAGTAATCACCTAACAACGATGGTTTGTTCCAGGTCGTTGAAAAGGGGAGCAAGGACCTTGTTACTCGGATTGAGCAGTTCAATCTTGATCGAATGGGAGCCCTTTTTTAATCCGTAGATATAGTAAGGGACCCATTCTGTGAGGATTCTTTTATCGCTTCCAT
>CAZFXE010000151.1:0-2528 GCA_964522945.1 uncultured bacterium | reverse complement strand
TGTTGAACAGTTCGCTATTTTGGATAACTTGTTGAGCATTAACAGATTCAACATAAGCATTCCAAAGCTCTATTTCAACTTTGTTATGACGGATTGAAACGATGAGCTCTCGCTTGCAAGTTGCGAGTGATCGTTTTGGGCTTAATACAGAAACCATCTCTTTGTCACCTGCGAGACGCGCGATATGGAGCATTCTTTCGAGTTGGTTGCGTGTAAATGTGATTTGGTCACGACGCTTGCGGGAACCACGAGCAGCGCGAGATTTTGGAGCAACCATGCCAGGGCGATCGGCATTAATAATAAACTTCTCGATCATTGCGCCTAATTCACCAGGTTGCTTAGTTTTCATCTTCTTTAAAGTAAAGTGGTGCATGTAACCGCCGGTAGTCATCGGAATATAACGGCAAATATCATTTTCTCTTTTAGCGCCTACTTTCTTAATTGCACGAGCAATAACTTCTTCAACCTCTTTAAGGTTCTTAGTTTTAGGCTCTACAGTTTCATGACTCATGTGATTCTCCTTATATAAATAGAGTTTTTCTTTTGTGGCATTTTATAAAAAGGATAATATTTTTGCAAGCTCCTCTTTTAAATTAATTAAGTTAATTACTGATTTCTCCAATGAAAAATGGTATCCCCTTAAAGTTGTTCATAATATTTTGTTTTTCAGGTAGAATAGTTCAATCATGCGATATCTCATTTGTCTTTTTTTATTGTTTGCCTGTGCAGGATGTCAGAACTCCCCTTCTCAATTAGATGAATGGGTTAAGCCTAGCTCCAAGATCAAAGTCCTATCTACAACTTCAATGATTGACGATATCGTCTCTCAGGTAGGAAGAGAAAAGATTGCCCATCTGGCTTTGATTGAGGGAGCAATGGATCCTCACAGCTATGAGCTCGTTAAAGGAGACTCAGAAAAGCTCTCTTATGCCCAGGTCATCTTTTACAACGGCCTCGGTCTTGAGCACGGAGCGAGTCTGCGCCATCAAATCAAACAACATCCTAAGGCTATAGGGCTAGGAGACCGGATCCGTGAAAACAACCCCGGAGCAATTTTGATTGAGCGCGGACAGGTCGACCCCCATGTCTGGCTTGATATCTCTCTGTGGGCTCAGATCATCGACCCTATCGTCCAAGCATTATCCGAAGTCGATCCTCAAAATGCCGACTACTACCAGACCAATGGCCAGCAAGTCCGGGAAAGTCTTTTGAAACTCGATGCCTTGCTCTCCGAAAAACTCCAAACACTCCCTTCAGAAAAACGGTATCTTGTTACCAGCCATGATGCCTTCAATTATTTTACTCGTCGGTACCTGCATGAAGGCGCTGACTGGAAAGACCGCTTTTGCGCACCTGAAGGACTCGCTCCTGATGGACAGCTCAGCTGCCAAGATATTCAAAAAGTAATCACTTACTTAAGAGAACATCAAGTCAAAGTGATCTTCTCTGAATCTAATGTCAGCAAAGACTCCTTAAAAAAGATCCTTTCCGTCTGCAAAGAAAAAGGGATCAAAGTCCAAATTTCCAATAAAGTTCTCGATTCAGATACCTTAGGAACTTCTGGCACCTATCAAGGCATGATGGAGCATAACGTCAACGTTCTTTACGAGGCTTGGAGCGAATGAACATTCTAGAAGTCGAACAACTCACCGTCAATTATGAGAAGACCTCCGTACTTTGGGATATTAACTTTGTCGTCCCCGAGAAAAAGATTGTCGGGATCCTAGGTCCGAATGGAGCAGGAAAAAGCACGTTGCTAAAAGCACTTCTTGGCCTTGTCAAACCCATTAGCGGTCATATCTCATTTTTTGGAAAACCTCTTTCCGAGGTCAGGCAAAAAGTAGGCTATGTGCCTCAGCGGTCTTCTGTCGATTGGGATTTTCCGATTACAGCCTTTGACTTAGTTTTAATGGGCAGGTATGGGAAAATGGGCCTTTTAAAGTGGGCTTCCAAAGAAGATCGAGAAGCGACAAAGCAAGCTTTAAGCCAAGTGGAGATGCTCCAGTTTGCAGACCGGCAGATCGGCCAGCTCTCTGGCGGTCAGCAGCAAAGACTCTTTATCGCACGGGCTTTAGTCCAGGATGCTGATGTGTATCTCCTCGATGAACCTTTTGCCGGCATCGACATGGCAACGGAGAAAACTCTCGTGAGCTTATTCGACAAGCTCAGAAAAAAAGGAAAAACGCTCCTGATCGTCCATCATAATCTCGCCTCAACTGAAAACTATTTCGATTGGCTTATCCTTCTCAATACTTGCCTGATTGCAACTGGCCCCGCTGGAGAAGTGTTTAATCAGCAAAATATCTGGAGAACCTACGGAAGCAGCAGCATCCTCTTGGATGAGGCTGCTATCAAGGCAAAAAATAAGACTTCAGGATTACTATGAACCTATCCCTGAATGCTAAAAATTCGCTTTTTGCTTCTTTTTCCGCATCTTCTAAAGCCGCTTCTTGGCCTACTTTCCCAAGTATGCCCTACGAAGCGGCTTTAAAATCTGCGAAAAAATACATCAAAAATCAAAATTTTAG
>CAZFXE010000150.1:0-2538 GCA_964522945.1 uncultured bacterium | reverse complement strand
CTCGTGGAAATGGAACTGACAGAACTCCTCGAAGCGAAAGGTTACAAAGATGTACCGATCATCCGCGGATCCGCTCTGAAAGCTCTTGAAGGCGATCCTAAGTACGTCGAAAGCATCAAAGAATTGATGAAAGTTGTCGACGAGAAAATCCCAACTCCAGTACGCGAAACCGATAAGCCATTCTTGATGCCTATCGAAGACGTGTTCTCTATCTCTGGCCGTGGAACTGTAGCGACAGGAAGAGTAGAGAGAGGAATTGTAAAAGTTAACGATAAGTTGCAACTCGTCGGTATCAAAGATACCCGCGAAACAGTGGCAACCGGTCTTGAGATGTTCAACAAACTTCTCGACGAAGCAAGAGCTGGCGAAAACGTCGGTATCCTGCTCCGTGGTCTTGAGAAGAATGACATCGAGCGCGGAATGGTTCTCGTTGCGCCTGGAACTTGCAAACCGCACACGAAATTCAAGGGAGCGATCTACGTTCTGACTAAAGAAGAAGGCGGACGTCATAAGCCCTTCTTTAGCGGCTATCGCCCACAATTTTATTTCCGTACCACCGACGTGACAGGAACTGTCACACTTCCAGAGGGAGTAGAGATGGTGATGCCAGGTGATAACGTAGAACTCACCGGCGAACTCATCCACCCAATTGCGATGGAAGAGGGAATGAGATTTGCGATCCGTGAAGGCGGACGAACCATTGGTGCCGGAACCGTTACGAAGATTCTTCAGTAAGGGTAGCACACCAAATTGAGCGAATGACCTGGGGTATGGTTAATCCATGCCCCTTGTTAGTGGGTGTGTAGCTCAGCTGGTAGAGCAGCGATCTCCAAAGTCGCCGGTCGGGGGTTCGAATCCCTCCGCACTCGATGATCAAAGCGGAGAGCCTCTGATGAAGAGGCCTTAAGCGTTAATGAGGGTTTCATCATGATGGATGTGGACGTGAAGCCGATGATTACAGTTTCAGAAGAGAAAGCCGCTCGTCGGAACTTTCTTCGCGAGCTGAAAGAGGAACTGAAAAAGGTTTCTTGGACAACAAAGGCCGAGTTGCTTCAAAGCACCAAAACAGTCGTGGGAGCCACGTTCTTTTTGGGGCTGGGGATTTACCTCATCGATCTGATGATTAAAGGGTTTTTGAATTTAATTGGGCTACTTGCCCATCTTGCTGGTGGTTGAAACTATGCATAAGTGGTACGTTGTACAGGTTTTGTCGAGCCAAGAGAAGAAGGTGAAGAAAGCCCTCGAGGAGCATCGCGATTCTAAAGGAATGAGCGAGCTCGTCGTCGATGTTCTTGTTCCGACTGAAAACGTCGCAGAAGTGAAGCGCGGCGAACAGAAGATCAGCGAAAAGAGAATGTGGCCCGGCTATATTTTAGTGAAGATGAATCTCACCGACGATTCGTGGATGTATATCAAAAATACGAACGGCGTCATTGATTTTCTGGGCGGCGCGAAGCCGACCCCGCTTCTTCAGCAAGAAGTAGATGAGATCTTAAAAGACATCGAAGAGAAAAAGAAAGGGATTGTTCAAAAACACAACATCACAATCGGCGACAAAGTCAAGATTACGGATGGCGTGTTTGTCAACTTTATCGGTACTGTTATCGAAGTCTTCCATGAGAAGGGAAGAATTAGCGTTATGGTATCTATCTTCGGTCGAGAAACGCGTGTGGATGATTTAGAGTTCTGGCAAGTCGAGCAAGTGCCAGCAGAAACAGAAGTAGGATAAGACATTATGGCAAAAAAACTAGTTAAAGTAATTAAACTCCAAATCCCTGCTGGTAAAGCAAATCCTGCGCCTCCTATTGGCCCTGCCTTGGGAGCTGCCGGTATTAACATCATGGGATTCTGCAAAGAGTTTAATGCAAAGACGCAAGATAAAGCAGGGGATGTCCTCCCAGTGCTCATCAGCGTTTTTTCTGATAAATCGTTCACTTTCGTCACAAGACAACCTCCTGTGTCGCGAATGATTTTGAAAGAACTCGGTATCGAATCTGGCTCCAAAGTCCCTAACCGCGACAAAGTCGGGAAAATGACAAAAAGCCAGGTGAAGAAGATTGTGAAGCAAAAATATGAAGACATGCGCGTCGGGTCCGAAGAGGCCGCGATGCTTGTCGTCATGGGAACAGCCCGTTCAATGGGCGTAGATATTATAGAGGGTTGATGCGTAAAAGTAAGAGATTTCGGGAGATTGCAAAGCTGATCGATGGGGAAAAAACCTACAAATTAGCCGAAGCAATCGAAATTTTAAAGAAATGTCCCCAGCTGAAATTTGATCAGTCTGTGGAACTATCGCTAAAAACTGGCGTCGATACCCGTAAGTCAGATCAGCAAGTCCGTGGAACTGTCGCCCTACCGAATGGCACAGGAAAGCAGATGACCGTTATCGTGTTTGCGAAAGGAGAAAAACTCCAGGAAGCTCTCGATGCAGGCGCTGAATTTGCAGGGACAGAAGAATTATTAGAGAAAGTCAAAAACGGCTGGACCGACTTCGATGCGGTTATATCCACACCGGATATGATGCGAGAAGTGGGTAAG
>CAZFXE010000149.1:0-2555 GCA_964522945.1 uncultured bacterium | reverse complement strand
TACCCATTCAGTATGCATCTCCGTAAGTTCTTCCATGGGCCAGCCTTGCTGCAAGAAAAAGCCTATGCATTCATGCGTCCATCCGTTGTCGGATTTTAACAAGTTCGTGACTCTATCGTTAGGAGACTTAAATGATTCGACGGTCTCTGCGCACTTATCAGCTGAAGAAACAAAGACCCCCTGTACTATATATCGAGAAGCGTTCGTATCAGCTAGGATTCCTGCTTGTTCCTCTGCTCCGGACAGGGTAGCACATCTCTGATGCGCTGATGATTGTACTAGTGGCATACTCATATTGTCCTCCAAAAGTTCTTAGGGTCATTAAATATAAGCCACTAAGGAGATAAAGGTCAATGGGGCAAAGTGGATTCTTGGTGACAAACATTAAAAAATCTTTTACTATGAGCTTTAGGTGAGTTTTTTAGGAGGACTCTATGAAGTGCGTACGTTTTATCGTGTTGTTGCTCATGGTTATCGGTTCATTGAACTGGGGCCTAGTGGGCTTTTTCGGGTATGATTTGATTTCTGACCTCATGGGCGGAATGATGTCTATGGGTGCTCGAGTGATCTATGCCCTGGTTGGCCTGGCTGGTCTTTATGGCATCGGCTTACTTTGCCGTTGCTGCGGATGTGGTTGCAAATGTGGACCTAACTGCCACTGCTGCCACAAAAAAGATCACCACCAGTAGTCATGCGCATTCTGGTTTCGGGGGCATCCGGTTTTATTGGTAGGCCCCTGACTTTTTTTCTCACTTCCCAAGGGCATACTGTCTTCCCCTTATCTCGAGATTCTGTAGATATCCCTCCCGTTGATGCCGTCATCCATTTGGCAGGTGAGCCCCTTACTTTAAGTCGCTGGTCCGATTCCAAGAAACAGAAGATCTACTCCAGTCGGGTGGATTTTACGCAACGGCTCTGTCATGTGCTGTCTTCGAGGCCGCCCAAACTCTTCATTTCTGCCTCTGCGACCGGATACTATGGCGATCGGGGCGACGAGTTACTGACCGAAGCCAGTCCACCCGGCCAAGGATTCCTCGCCCATGTCTGCCGTGAGTGGGAGAGGGCCTCGCAGGAAATGGCCCAATACGGTACTCGCACCGTTCAAACTCGCTTTGGCATTGTTTTGGGACCCGATGGTGGAGCCCTTCAAAAGTTGCTCCTTCCCTACAAACTTGGCTTGGGCGGTCGACTCGGTTCTGGTCAACAGTGGATGAGCTGGATCTCTCTCACCGATCTCATCCATGCGATCCATCACATCCTCAACCATCCTTCTCTGCAAGGACCTATCAACCTCGTTTCGCCACATCCAGTGCGGCAAGAGACTTTTTCTGCCACTCTCGCAAGTCTATTGCATCGACCTCGACTCCTCCCGATTCCTGCCTGTGCCCTCCGTTTTTGCTTGGGAGAATCAGCAAATTCATTGCTTCTCTCCAGTGGAAAAGTGCAACCCACAAAACTTCTTGCATCGAACTTTCCGTTTCTATATCCTGATCTTCGGGCTGCTTTACAATGCGCCCTTAAGAATCAATGCAAGGAGTAACTTATGCTTTTATTTTCCTCTCTCGCCATTTTCGCTGCAGTTGTTGCTGCGCCGGTTGAAGAACTCGAAGTTGTTGCTGATGTAGCTGAATGCGAAGAAGTACTTCTCTATGATGAATCGGAAGAAGTTTTGGATTCTCAAGAGATTGTGTTCTTCGACGATGAGCAGATCAGCGAAGAATCCGAGACCTTTCTCGAAGAATAACTCTTGCCAATTGAAGCTTAATGCGCTACCCCTAAAATAAAGTAGGGGGAGCATATGATTGCAGGCATGAATCCTTGGCTCACGATGTGGGGGCAGCCGAGAGCGACTGTACGTGCGCTTGTTCACAGCAAGCCGGCCTATGGGATTTATCTTCTAGCCTCTATCTATGCATTGCAGAGTTTCTTTTTCTATGCCAATTGGTGGTCGCTGGGGCTCAACACCCATTATTATACGCTCTTGGCCCTGGGCGTCCTTCTCTCGCCCCTCATTGGCTTCATTTGGCTCTATTTCAATGCCTGGTTGCTCCACCTAACCGGCCGCCTTTTCCGAGGCCATGCCTCCTCCGCCTCCCTCCGCACTGCTCTTGCTTGGTCGAATATCCCCACCTCTCTGAATCTTCTTCCCTGGCTGATCTTTCTCGCGCTCGACCCCTCCACCGCCTTCATCCAAGATGCCGGCGGCCCACCTTCCATCTTCCTCAACCTTATCTCTTTCATCCTCGCCATCTGGTCCCTGACCCTCCTCATTCAATGCCTCCGCGAGCTCCAATCCTTCACGATCCTCCGTTCCCTCCTCACTATCCTCATCGCCTGGATCCTCTCCAGCCTCACCTTCATGTTCATTTTCGGCCTACTCAGATACATATATCTGAAAATATAGACAATTTCGCGAAGCGGTTTAGGCGGAGGAACTCCGCCGTTACTCTGCAACGCGAGGGGGTCCCCGGCAACGCCGGGGCTCGCGGGGCAGCCCGAGGCTGGCAACGGCACACAGCAAACCCCGCGCAGCCCCCCAAGAGCCCTGCGACGCC
>CAZFXE010000148.1:0-2580 GCA_964522945.1 uncultured bacterium | reverse complement strand
GGTGAGGCAGTTATTCTACTGTCACGGATTTAGCTAGGTTCCGGGGGTGGTCGATCTCGGTGCCTCTGCATCTGGCGATGTGGTAGGCAAAGAGCTGGAGGGCCACGGAGAATGGGATAGGGGCTAGCTCGTCGGAGCACTGGGGCAGGTAAATGACATCATCGGCAACGGTCTCGATATCGGAGGTGCCTTCAAAGGCAAAAGCTAGGACGGGGGCCCCTCGAGCCTTGACTTCGGTGAGGTTGCTGATGATCTTATCTAAGGTTTTATGGTTGCCGCAGAGTCCAATGACGGGGTACTCAGAATCTATGAGTGCAATAGGGCCGTGTTTCATCTCACCTGCGGCACAGCCGGTAGCGTTGAGGTAGGAGATCTCTTTAAGCTTAATGGCAGCCTCTAGACTGGTGGGATACATACAGTGGCGGCCTAGGAAGAAAAAGTGGTTATAACGGCTGTATTTCTGAGCGGCCTTTTCGATGATAGGATTAAGAGCTAGGACCTGCTGGGCAAGGGCAGGGAGCCGGTGGAGTTCTGCTAAAAAGGCCTGGCCCTCTTCTTTACTGAGGTGCCTTTGGCGGCCCATTAAGAGGGCTAAAAGGGAGAGGACTGTGAGCTGGCTGGTGAAGGCCTTGGTAGAGCAGACGCTGATTTCAGGGCCGGCGCGGAGATAGACGGTGGCATCTGCTTCTCGGACGAGGGTCGAATTTCTGACATTGCAAATGGCTAAAACTTTAGACCCTTTTTGTTTGACTTCCCGGATCGCAGCGATGGTATCGAGGGTTTCTCCTGATTGGCTGATGGCGATCACGAGGGTGTTTTCAGAAACGATGGGATTTTTATATCTGAATTCAGAGGCGATTTCGGCTTGGGTCGGAATACGGGATTTTTCTTCGAAGAGGAACGATCCGATGCAGCCGGCATGCCAAGAGGTCCCGCAGCCCAGGATGAGGATGCGGCGGACGGCTTGGAGGTCTTGAGGGGTGAGGTTAAAGTTTTCAAATTCGACAGTGCCAAAATCTTCAATGAACCGGTTATGGAGGGCTTGTTCGAGGGTTTGGGGCTGCTCGAAGATTTCTTTGAGCATGAAATGCTCAAAATCTCCTTTAGATCGGATGTAGTTTTCTAGGCCGAGTTTTTCTGGAGTTTTGGAGATCTGAGTATGGGTGGGGTCGAAAACCTCGACTTTATCGGCTTGGATGACGGCCAGTTCATCGTTCCGGAGAAAGAGGACATCTAGGTCGGCGGAATGAAAGGCATTTGGATCAGACGATAGGAAGGCTTCTCCAGAAGAGGGTTTAAATGCGACAGCTAGGGGGTTTTCACGGGAGGCTGCAATGATCATATCGGGGTGGTCTTTATGGATGACGGCAAGACCCCAAAATCCTTGCATGAGGGAGAGGGCTTGCTGGGTCGCGGAGATAATGTCTCCTTGATAGAAATGGCCGATGAGCTGAGCGACGACTTCGGTGTCGGTGTCCGAGGTGAATTTAATGTCGTGGGATTGGAGCATCTGACGGAGCGCTCGGTGATTTTCAATGATGCCGTTATGGACAACAGCAATCCGGAGATGTTGGTCGAAATGAGGATGGGCATTTTCTCTAGACGGTTTCCCGTGTGTGGCCCAGCGGGTATGAGCAATGGCTAAAGAAAGGTTTGTGGGTTTTTCTGACCAGGATCGTTCTAAGGATTGTTCCAGGGCTTTGACTTTTCCGATCTCTTTCCAGAAATGGAGCTGGCCTTCCGATATGCCAACGAGCCCCGCAGAATCATAGCCGCGGTATTCAAGTTTTTTAAGACCTTCTAAACAGATGGCCGCTGAATTCTCAGGGCCGATATATCCAAATATGCCGCACATGTGTTATGAGCCTTTAGATAAGGGACTATAACAGAAAAAGGTTTGCGGAAGGAAATAAAAACATTTTTATGGAAAAATTAGAACCAAAACCTGTCGAAGATTCAGCGGTCACTGACCACACTTACAAAGTGTTTCCTAACGATTTAAATTCATATGGCACGGCCTTCGGGGGCATGATCATGGCCATTTGCGATCGGACAGCTCTTGTCGTCGCAGAAAGGCATAGTAAAAAAACTTGTGTGACAGCGTCTGTTGATTCGATGCATTTTTTAAGACCAGCCGGGCAAGGCGATATTTTATTATTTAGTGCAGCGATCAATCGGGCCTGGACTACCTCGATGGAAATCGGAGTTAAAGTCATCGCTGAACATTATGAGACGGGAAAGAAACGGCACATCTTATCGGCTTATTTTACCTTTATTGCTTTGGATAAAGACAAGGAGCCATCAGAGGTTCCTCAGGTGATTCCAAAAACACCGATTGAGAAACAGCGCTACGTTGAAGCTAATGACCGCCGAGAACGTCGGAAAATAGAAGCCGAAGAGCGAAAGATCAAGCGGGAAAAGTTCTCTACGTAAGTAATGCAAAACCAGTTACTTTTCACTCCGCATGATCGACGCTACCTAGGGTATCTTTGGGATCTAGTGTCAATCGAGAACGAGTCGTTTTCACCCGTTATTAAACATTAATTAAACGTTGAACAGGAGGGATAAATTAGGGAAGGG
>CAZFXE010000147.1:0-2639 GCA_964522945.1 uncultured bacterium | reverse complement strand
CTTTTTTTGCTACGATATAGTTCCTATGAAAAAATATGTCTTTAAGCCGTATAGCAAAGCCTTTCCCATTCTTTTCGATAAAGAAAAACAGAGGCTTGCATCTCATCTCAAAGGAGATCTCAAGATCGAGCATGTGGGAAGTACAGCCGTTTCTCAATTAGGAGGGAAAGGGATCATAGATATTGCCATTGCAGTCGATAAAAAAGAGATGGATGCCATTTTAAAACAACTTCAAGAGTTAGGGTATGAATTTCGACCCAGCTTTAGCACTCCTGATCGGCTCTACTTCATCACCTATTTGCCTGATCCTGAAGAAGGCACAAGAAGATACCACATCCATTTAACCTATCCTGAAAGTCAAGATTGGAAAGACCTGATTTTTTTGAGAGATTATCTACGGAATCACCCCGAAGAAGCAAAAAAATATGGAGAGCTGAAAGAAAAAGCCGCTAATGAGTCCAATGAAGTGGGAGAAAAGTATCGCATGCTCAAAGACCCCTTGATCAGAGAAATCTTACAAAAAAATATCGATATGGAGTGACTTCCCTTGGCTAAGATGCACGCAGATGAATTTGAGGTCGATATAGCACTCGTTCAACGATTAATAGCGCAGCAATTCCCAAAGTGGGCTGAGCTCTCGCTGAAACCAGTTCCTTCAGCTGGAACAGATAATGCTTTATTTAGACTGGGCAATGAGATGGTTATTCGGCTTCCTCGCATAGATTGGGCTGTCGAGAATGTAGATAAGGAATTCAAATGGCTTCCTCAGCTTGCACCGCTTTTACCTGTTTCTATTCCGGTGCCACTTGAGAAAGGCGCTCCTGCTGGAGACTATCCCTGGCCCTGGTCTGTGTATCGCTGGCTTGAAGGGAGCAATCCCATAGTAGGTCATATCCCAGATCCTGTCTTATTTACGCATGATCTCGTGTTGTTTATCCAGGCATTACATAAAGTCGATCTGCCTAATGGCCCCACTTCCAACCGTGGAGTGCCGTTACAGAAAAAAGATGACGAGACACGCAAAGCTCTCCGAGAATTAGAAGGCATGATTGATATCAAAGCTGTAACCGCGCTATGGGAGGCTGCTTTAAAAGTTCTTCCATGGTCTAAGCCGCCGGTTTGGGTACATGGTGATTTGTCGCCTGGGAATCTTCTTATCCAGGATGGCAGACTGAGTGCTGTGATTGACTTTGGGAATTTGGGTATCGGCGATCCTGCTTGCGACTTGCTGATTGCCTGGAATCTTTTACCAGCTCAATTAAGGCAGTCTTTTCGGACGGAGTTAGGCGTCGATGATGCGACATGGGCGCGAGGCCGAGGCTGGGCGCTGTCTAATGCGATCATTGCACTGCCGTATTACAAAGACACCAATCCCGTCATGGCAAATAACGCACGGCATGTGCTTCAAGAGATCATCGAAGAAGATCGAAAAAATTGAGCCGTCACTTAGGGTTTGAAAGTGCCGTACTTTTCTTTAATTTTCCCCTTAGGGATGGAAAGTGCAATAGCGACAGCTCCGAGCACCGGATTTAAAAAGAGAAGCCAGATTCCAAGCGGGATGAGCGCATGTCGTAGCATCCGGGCGACTTCACCCCAGGCGGCTACAGAAAAGACCGTGATGAGCGCACCGGGAATATAATGCCCCATGAACATCGCAAAGATCCCTAATAGCGCTGAAAGCAGTAGGTTCCAAGGAACCGTCACGCCCCAGCACATCGCTTTGAAAAGTTGACCGTATGATGCTCTGTAAGGTGGAGTGCGTGGATCAACAGACCCAGCAGCAACGGAAGTCCCGCCCCAGAATGTTTTCCAATGAGAATGCCCTTTTATTCGAGAGTGTTTCATGAATTGAAGCGTCGCACAAACTTCGTCGACCGTCAGTGGAATAATAAGTAACATCAGTGTAGCTGTCACAAGACAAGGGCCGCACCAGGCGCCAACCACCGTCGGCTGCAGGATGATCAGCACGATGCTCACGCAGCTAACAGGAATCGCCAAAATGCCAAAGAACATCACAAACCACGGCATCGTATGCCATCTTCTCGTCGGTCCAAAACCAAATAGAGCTTCCAAAAGATAAGCGGTGGCGCCAAGTCCAGCATCAGCAACGGGGAAGGATTGTGAAACTTTCGATGTCAAAACATCGATCGTCTGAGAGCCAAAAAACGGATCCCAGACATGATCAATAAATCCAAGTTGATAAGCGGCCATGTATCTGGCAATCAGCCAGCAGCAGATATTTAAAAAGATCACAGGCATACGCTGGAGATAAGACGAAGGATTATACGACCAGCCGGGAGGAACTTCTGCGCCTCTGCTTTCTCTAGATCCTGGGGTATTGGGAATGACAAATGAAAAGACTAGAAGAAGCAAGCCGATGAAGGTGTCATTGAGATAGGAAGCTGCTTCTGGCGCCCAAAAAATGAGCGGTGCTAATTGAAGCCAAAGGCCTACGAGTGCAGTGCCCCAAGCAAATAGAGGAAAGTGGACTGTCAAAAGTCCCAAGATAATCGCTAAGATCCCGCAGAGAATGTCACTTTGGATTAGAGCTTGGCTTTGATAGCCAAACGTAAAGGGGCTGCTGATCAGCCATATCCCAAAAGCAGCGTTAAGAAATCCTCTCCAGTTCATTTGACCTC
>CAZFXE010000146.1:0-2759 GCA_964522945.1 uncultured bacterium | reverse complement strand
GGGTGCGGGTTCGAGTCCCGCTCCGAGCAATTTTGCGAGCAAAATTGCTCGAAAGCAAAGCCACCTGCGTGGCTTTGCGTAGCGGGACTCGAATTTTTTTCGGTTGAACCCGAAAAAAATCGCCGCCCAGGGTGCACCCCGCAGGGGAGGAGGTAGCAAGGGCCGCCTCGGCCCTGCGAGAGGGGGTCCCGCTCCGAGCACCTTGATTTTTTATTGGGGGTCTATATGGCAATGCAAGTCACATCCGGATTACTTTATTTGGGAGCAGGTGCAGCACTCACCTATGCAGGGGTGTCGATTAGTTGTATTGGTGATGTTGGGGAAGATTTAGGTCGACAAATACAAGGCCGACCTACTGCAAACATAGCTGGCAATGTTACCCAGGGATTGGCTGGACGTGGGGTTAGTTTGCTTGGAGCAATTTCTGAGGTTGCGGGCATCTGCTTAGCTTTAATAGGAATTACATTCCTTGCATGGGGATCTGAAATAGTAATCCCCCTCATAGGAGTCAGTCCATTACTCATTGCAGGAGGTATCCTTACAGCGGTCTTTCTCATTTACAAATTAAATGAGAGGATTCAAGGCAGGCAAGTTCAGCATGTTCCGGCTGCTGCCGAAGGCAATGCAATCTGATTTTTAATCATTGCGTCACAGTGAGCATTCAATATAAAATGCCGCCTCCATTTCTCATCAGGGAGTTTAAAATGAGTATACGTGCACTGGACGGAAGCCAACCTTCCCCTTCTCAAGCCGTTAACATTGCCCAAGAGACTGCAGCTGCATTAAGTATGGCAAGATCCCCATTAGATGCATTTTGTGATCGTCTTTTGAAGTTGAAATCAGGGGATATTTTACAAGCTTTGCCAGTGATCTGTGAAAACCTCGATTCAAAAAATGAAACATTCGCTGCAAGCGCTAAGCATATGGTGTATAGGATGCATCATTGCCCACTTCCCGAGGTTGGTGACGCGATCCTTAGTTTTGCAGAAACAAAGACGTTCGAAGGACCTAAGGCTCTCGATTCATTTTACCCCTTGCTAAAAAATTTAAAGGGAGATCGTGCGCGTGGGGTTTTGCTTCAAGTTTTAAAGAGGGCTTCAGTAGGGCTCGACTTTGCCCTAAATAAACTCGCCTGCGAAATATTAACTAGTGGATTATCTGATGTAAATATCACCGAAATTGCTTGGGAAGCTGCTAAATATCTTTGTGTTCAAAAAACAGAACGGGAAGACGCATTAGCTCTGCGATATTGTTCTCGTTTACTTAATGATTGGTATTTTTTTAAAGAGGACCTCGACGCAACCCACATCAATGTCCTCATTATTATGATAAATAGAGCTCAACAGCGGTTCCTTACAGAGCCTGAAAAGGATGACCCCTGTGCGTATTACTTTTTTAAAGCATTAGTCGAGCATGGGACTCCTTCACAAGTGCGAATGATACCCCAGACGATGGTCAATACATGGCGCGATCATGCAACAAAGGACGGCATGATTGGCGGGCGATCTCGTGAACTCTTCGAAATGTATAAAGGAAGGAAGTTATAAGACCTTTTTTCTAAGAGAAGATGGGGGGATGCATCCCCCCTTTCGGCGTGGAATCATGCAGTCCGGTGAGCATGCTCATGATTTGCAACAAGATGGGGAATATCGATCCCTTTCCACAGGCTCTCTCCGCCCGTGGGGAAACGGGTGATTCCTTGAATATCATCCTCGGTGATTTTAAAGATGCAGGTGTCGAATCTTGTGTGATATGAAGCGGCGACCTTTGCAAGCTGCCTTTGTTCCTCTTCTTGCACGTGGAATTTTGGGTCGCCGTTTTGCTTAAGGGCTTTAAAGACGACATTGTCAGAGCAGAGTGTTTGCATTTTTGCTAGGGTTTGGTTCATCTTTTCGATCGCTTGCTCTTCTGTGAGCTTGGAGTCGAAAACGAGATCGACTGAATAGCCATTCTCCTCCGATGGGACAATCTGATAATCTCCAGAATCGACGCCTGCCATCTTGCTAAACAGCATGAAAACATCCCGCTGCACCAAATTTTCTGTCGAAGAATCGCCCTTGACGAGGGTTCCGGCCCACCCTTCGGAGAAGCTCAGGCGGATCATTTTCTTACCCGGCAACGGGATGACGCGCTCAAGCCGGACTGCCCATTTCACATTGCATGCAAGTAACTGATGCACGAGGGCTGCGGTTTTCTCGAGGGTATCGGCCTGGAATCGGTAATCGATCCATCCATGTGGTTGTCCTTCCTTAAGAGTATTCAAGCGAACATGTACCTGATAGATTTGCGTTGTAGGTTTTTTCCATAGGTCATAGGTGGGATCAATCCTCCATTCGACGGCGGTGTCGATCGGGAAGTTGCGTTTGTAGTGTTTCCCGAATACGAGAAACTGTCGCAAGTCGGCTGCGGATCGAATGGGACTTGTTGCGGGAGCTGATGTTGCGGATGCCATATAATTTACCTCCTGGTTTATTAACCCGATCGTCAAAAAAGAGACAACCTGCTTGCTGCGCCTTTGCTAAATCGATCTTCCTCGTCGCCCTTGCCTCTGGCAATGGTGCTCCTCGTTTAGACCGGGGGCTTTGCCCCCTTCGATTTTGCTGTGGCTCGCCGGCGCAGCTTGTCTCTTTTTTGACGCTCGGGTTAATAGTGAGGCGAGGAGGTTACAACATCTAAATCTTTAGTACAATAGGATTTTCTTCTGATTTTTCTCATGATGCTTGTCTCTAATGAGTGTGCTCCACTACAATTTTCCTTTG
>CAZFXE010000145.1:0-2807 GCA_964522945.1 uncultured bacterium | reverse complement strand
ATGCCTCAATTGCCGTGTACCTCCTCAAGGCCTTTTAATCAAAATGATTCTTCCGGAAGAGAATAGACAACTTCTCCTGAATCAAATATACTCAATGGCGTTTTGGAAATGATGGATTGTGTGCGAAAGCAGCAGTCAACCCGAAACAGTTCGTTCTTATGCTTGAAAAAGCGATGCCAGAATACTAATGGTTTACGGATCATGGTAGCGTGCATCAAGATAGAACTTCGTGCCGATGCTTGGTGAGAAAGAGCGATAGCTCTGGTCTCCGAATAATATACAAGAGGTGGGAGCAGATGAAGATGCTGTTTCTGGTTCTGGTGAAGTGGATGGGTGTCGGCGCAGGGTTTCTCGTTGTTGTTGGGGGCTTCGCCCCTTCTGGCGTGAACGTCAACAACAACTACGACTACGACAATGAGAACATCGGCGTCGCAGCCCTCCGGAAATTCTTTTATTTTCCCCGTTGGGATTTAAAAATCTCAATGGGGGACGGACTTTATCCAACCGCCGATCATTCTTCCAATTTCCTGGATTGTCGTTTGAACCACAAGATATTGAGGATTATCGATGGTTCGAGTATCTTTTGCCAATCGGATTAACACTTTAAGTAAATCGAGCTTGTTGCTGATATGATAAAGGGATTGGAGTCGATCTTCTCCCTTCCGGTGGCCAGTTTCGATTAGGATCTCCAAAAGGGAAAGTGTGGTTATTTCGCATTTCTGCCAAAGTGTGTAGCGCTCTGATTTTGGGATTCGGGATTGGTAACTGTGAAGCAGTTTGTAAAGGTCGTAAATTTTATGAAAAATCGGAATATCTAAAACAGACCGCGTTTGAGTTGTCATGAAAATAGCTCGATTCCTTTTTGAGAAAATGATTTCGTTGGAACATATCTTTCTCTGCTGGGACCAGTTTAAACGAGGGAAGCGTAAAAGGAAAGACGTCCAAATTTTTGAACGCTACTTGGAGGATAACATTTTCGAACTACACCAGGACTTAAAATCTTTTCAATATTCTCATTCTCCTTATGATCAATTCTATGTGACTGACCCGAAACAGCGCCATATCAGCAAGGCAACAGTCAGGGATCGGCTTGTTCATCAGGTGGTATACAACACGCTGGTTGAAGTTTTGGATAAAAAATTTATTTTTCATTCCCTCTCTAGCAGATTAGGAAAAGGCACTCATATGGGAGTCGTACACCTGCGTCGCATGATCAGAAAAGTCAGCGCGAATGGAAGCCGCCCTTGCTACGCACTAAAAATGGACATCCGGCGTTTTTTTGACTCGGTCGATCACTCTATCCTTAGGCAACTCCTCCAAAATAACATCAGGGATGAAAATGTTTTGCAAATTACTGATAGAATCATTGACAGCTTTGGGGTCGATACAGGGCCGATGGGAACCATAGGGATCCCTCTAGGAAATGTAACATCCCAGCTATTTGCAAATGTTTATCTCCACGAACTTGACCAGTTTATTAAATATGAGTTGAAGGAAAAATATTATCTACGATACAGCGATGATTTCATTATTTTGTCTAACGACGAAATTCAACTGGAGACCCTCATTAACTCTATTCGAGAATTCCTTGTGGAAAAACTTCGACTAGAACTCCACCCGAAGAAAGTGATCATCAGGAAATTGCACCGTGGCATCGATTTTGTGGGATATGTCCTATTTGAGAACCATACGTTGATGCGAACGCGATCCAAGCAACGAATGAGAAGGCGGCTAAAAGAAGGCTACGAAAATTATTTGATAGGGACAATTGATGCTACCCCCATGGATCGAAGGCTGCAATCTTATTTGGGGATTTTATCCCATGCGAATCAACACACTCTTTCGCAAGCGATCAAAAATGCATATTGGGTTCGAGCTGGAAAATTTAATTCGCCGGCAACGCCTCAGTCCCAAAAATAAGGCCTTTTTGAGACTCCTCGGTCGTCGAAAAAACCAAAACAAGAAACAAGAAAAAATCAATGTCCTGATATCAAGTTCCAAGTATCCAAGTACCAAGTACCTTAGAACTTCCGGAGGGCTGCGACGCCGATGGGCTCATGGGCGTCGGCGTAGTTGCAGTCGACGTGCACGCCAGAAGGGGCGAAGCCCCCAACAACCAAACGACACCCCTCAGCAGTTTCCTGAACACGGGTGTAGGTATAACGGTGCCCATTCTGATCATTGCCTGCCTGTAAAACGCTCTCCCCCGTTGCTATCTTATGAAGAAAGGCAAACGCTGCTGCCTCTTTTAGCGATGGAACTTCGTAACGTACGCCAGCTTTTTTACTTAACTCTTCAACGCTTTGTACTTGCTCTGTGTAACGCTTATTTCGACTTCCTGGCAACACGTCATTCGAGATCAATATCCACTGAGGTTCATCAAACCGTGTATTGCCATGTTCTTGGCGAGCCGCATCCCAAAAATATCTGAATTGAAGAGGATTTTTCTCTCCATATTCTGCCAGATGCTCTCTTCCATAAGCGCTAACGCGCGCTTCAAGTTCATTGAGTGTTCCGGGGGGAATCAGGTAAAGGGAATGAGTCTCTCCAATTTTATAGGCAGTGCCGTCTGCCTTTGATTCATCGCCATGAATCCGACACTTACCATCGAGAATTTCGTGTATATGTCCAGGTAGGGCGGGAATACGCTCGGGAAGCATGCTTATCCTACTCAAGGCTGTGTGCCATCGGGTGCAAGGGTCGTTTGTGTACTCGAAGACCAGTTCAGGGATCTCCTCTACTGGTAAGCGACCCTTCTCCGCAAGTACAGCAACGACCGGTGAACTCTTATACAATCTCTCGAGCTG
>CAZFXE010000144.1:0-2817 GCA_964522945.1 uncultured bacterium | reverse complement strand
ATTACTTTCTTTGGATGGCGTTATATTTCTGCCTCGGGTTATCGAGGCCGAATAGGTTTGGAGGAAGCTTGTGATCGTATTGACTGGCTGAGTAAAAACCCGGACAATATTACCGAAGAGGATCTTAAAGTTGGTCGAGCGTTTACTGATGATTACCAGCCTTCCAAACTTTTTACTCTGTACAGGACAGGCGATGATAAATTGGGAAAAATGAACGCTTTTAGCAGCAGTTTAAGTTTTTTTAGAGATAGACATTTTGACTTATTTGGATGCGATTCCTATGGAGCGCATAAATGGATGGCGCATTCTGTTTTTAGAAGAAATGAAAAAACAATTTAAACATTTTTAAGAGGCCTACAATGAGTTTACCTTTCATTACGACAACCCTTTCGACAATTAGGAATTGGCTTCCAAGCAGAGAATCATACAGTACTGTAAGTGAGCCAAAAAATATGGATCAGGCTGACAAATCTAAAAAAGTTGCCTTATCCGCATGTGCGCATTGCCATCAACTGTTAAACAGTTGTTCTCGTAGTCAGATTGATCATAGCAAAGAGATCAATATGGATGTTTGGAGTGTTTCTATTCTAATTGAGACCGATAATTCGATGTGGGCTCCTCTTTTGAGTCATCATACATTTTTAATTATCGAAGGGTTTTCAACTGAAGGTAAATTCTGGCAAAAGGCTCATTTGATGGGACCTGGAACTAGTCGAGATGTGAAGATAATGCAAGATAGCTATTCGGGACATAGCAATCATGGAGAGGTCAAATTAACCCCTAAGAAACATGGTTATTTTGATCTATCAGAATGTAAACCCAATCGACAAACATGGGTAGCTTCTAAGGAAAAAGTAGAGCGGATGTTACTGCAAATTCAGTGGGAGCAAGATCATCCAGAAGCAACACCATTTAGATTTCTTGGCGAAAAGTCTATTGTTGCTGTGCAAAGAGAATTTCTAGATACCAGACACCCTGAATTATTAAAAATTGAAAGACAAGATCCGGTAAAGTTTAAAAAGCTGTGTTTTTTACTTAAAAATAAAGAATGTGTAGAAGACTATGTTCAATGGTATTCAAACAAGGCACCAACAGTAATAAAAGCTTCAAACGCATATTTTACAACATATGCAATCATATTGCCATTCGTAGTTTTAGCATTCGTTAATCCTGGGACTAGGCAGATCGTGTCTAATTATAAGAACGTTTTTTTTGGAGCGACAATTACCGTTTACTCAGCACTAGCTTCTATGATGTTCCACCTTATTCATACTAAAAAAAAGGACAAATCGTTGATAGATGAAGTTAAAAAAAATGAAGATCAATTAAGCTTTATCGAAACAAGAGCAAAAACTACCACAGCCGTATCTCAGAATTGTTTTAACTGGGCGAGAAAACAGCTTCTGATAATTGACGCTGTAGTTCCTGAGAACCAGTTTGAGAATTTGATAGCTATTCCAGAATTTTCTCTTCCCAAGGATGGGGCAGTTATTGATTGTCTTACTGACAAGTAAAGCATAGGAAATAATTGAAGGAGCAGGGTGGGAATGTTAACTAGTCGAGCAGTTTTTTTCATTAAACCCCGCTAATCTTTTCGCAAGATGCAGGGAAACCGCCCTTCCTTTGTGTATGGGCGGAAACTCGATTCACTTTTTGCCTAAAAGAGGCAGTTAAAGCCGTAAAAATACCCCGATTCCTTTTGTCCGCTAGGACGCTGTTTTCAATATGGGCTATAACATGCAAGGAATTAATTGCTTGGGTAGGAACCGATTGAAATAATTCATCTATATCACAGCTAAATGAAAGAAGGTGTTATTATGGAGAAAATCTCCTCACAGAAGATCTTCGTATGCGCAAAAAAATCGTTTTTCTCTCACTCTGCCTGGCGATCTGCTTGCTGACTGGGTGCAGCCCTGTCTATCAGCAGCCGACTGTCCACTGCGAGGTTCCTGTTTTTGAGGCAAAAAAACCTGTGAAGATTGCTCTTGTTTTAGGAGGAGGCGGCTCCAGAGGCCTGGCGCATTTGGGAGCGATCAAAGAACTTGAAGCCGCAGGCTTGAGGCCTGATTTGATTATCGGCTGCAGCGCAGGATCGATTGTCGGAGCGCTCTATGCGGATAATCCGGAGCTGACAGGATTAGAAGAGACACTTCTGAAAATGACTAGGTCCGATATGTTGGATACAACGTGGTTCTCTCGCATGGGTGTTGTGAAGGGAAATGCGTTGCAGAACTTTCTGAAAAAACAGCTTAGGTCTAAAACGTTTGATGAACTCAAAATCCCTTTGATTGTGATCGCAACAGATCTCTTCACCGGAGAAACCATTGAGCTTTCACAAGAAGATCTCCCACTGGCAATTGGCGCTTCTTGTGCCGTTCCAGGTATTTTTCATCCGGTGTTGCTCCATGACAGGTATTTGATCGATGGGGTAGCTTCCAGCCCGGTTCCTGTTGAAATCGCCAAAAAATACGGCGCTGAAGTGATCATTGCGATCGATGTAAGTGAAAAGTTGCCTTCTTCCAAACCATCCCATTTCTTTGGCGTTGCGAAACGAGGGGTGGAGATCATGTATCAAAAATTAGTCGAAAAGTCTCTTATCCATGCCGATATCTCTATCCGGATGGAGTTTCAAGATGTCGGAATGTTCAGCGACCATCTCAATGCAGAGATGTATGAGCATGGCCGTCAAAAAATGATCGGTATGCTTCCAGAAATTAAAAAGAAGTTTTCAAACAACAACGTCGACTAGTTGATGGTTGGGATTTTGTTTGATGCTGTATTGCTTTTCCCAAGGGCTGCTAAAGAGCGCCATGGGCC
>CAZFXE010000143.1:0-2874 GCA_964522945.1 uncultured bacterium | reverse complement strand
ACTCGGGATCGTGAATGAATTTTTGCGCTTGAAAAGCGGCTTCAGAATTAGAAAATACCAACCCGTTATAGGCCACGGGGATCGGATAAAAATTCCCCAGCCACTCACTGGAAGGATCCTCTTCATTATAAAAAAGAATCGGCGCCGTTTCTTCGATCACATAGGGAACTGGAAGAGGGGGCATTTCCTGCAAATACATATAGGTAGAGTATACACGAGAGGGCGAAAAAAGTATTGATCTTCAAGAACATATCAAATATTTTAGAATTTCACACTGTTATCGGGGGGCTCGTGTTTCGATCTCAGCAGCATTAGTGACCGTAAAATTCCTTTCCGCAAAATTTTTTTTTTGCTAGTATCGATTTTTTTTAAGATTGGGGATGTATGTTTTTACGTGCGTTGCTTGTTGTGGGGACGGTCTCTGTCTCTGTCTTTGCAGGAGAAGACTTTTTAAATCAAAAGGAGATTGGGGAGCCAAAGCTCACTGAACAACATGCGCCTCTGGCCGCTAGTAGCTCTGTGGGACCCAACACATCGGAGGCAACCCCAGCTATGCGTAGTTGCTGTTTTTCTCCTTATTCGACGTTGTTTGTGGGGGCATCTTATTCCTACGTGGCTCTGAAACCAACAGATCTGCCACAGTATTCTGGTAATTTGTGGGGTGCTCTTGCCGGATACCAGTACAGAAAACAAGATGGCTTGTACGCTGCTCTCAAAGGTCTGTGGAGACAGGGGGCTACCAGTGGAGAGTCAGGCCAAAACTATCTCCATGAATGTAAGGCTGAAGAGAGGGTTGGTTACGATTTTTCTTTTGGACCCTCTCGAAGAGGAAGTATCGCCTTGTATATGGGATTGGGATACCGGTTTATGGAACAGAAAATACAACAGCCTGCATTGCCTGATGTGCTGCTTGCGTACAATCACTTTTATGTTCCCATCGGTACGTCTGTCGATTATGCAATTCCCTTTCAAAGTTATTGCCTCTCTTTTGGGCTGTGTGCGACGTGGATGCCTCAGATTTATCCTACAGTGAACATCGTTCCGCTCGGGGGCGCCCGTTGGATTTTGGAGTATGAACTGGTCAACGGTATTATAGAACTTCCAGTCACTTTTTCGTGCTGTAATTACTCAGTCACACTAAGGCCTGTGTTTGAATATTGGAAAGATGGCGCTTCAATTGCAGTGGGATCCCTCTGCGATGCTTTGGGTCTTCCTGCAAGTTCTTATCTTTTCGGTGGTGTCAATCTCGAATTTGCTTGGAAATTTTAATAGAGGGGATTTTATGAAGCGATTATCGGTGTGGGTCATTCTCGGGCAAGCCTTTCTCCTCTTTGGACAAAGAAATCCTTATATTCTGTCCGACTTGCGCGCTTGCTATGAAGAGAGAATTTGCGAGCAACAGGCGGCTATTTTTCAGTTTGGACCTATCACTCCTTTTCCCGATCCGCCCCCCTATCCTGTCGATCCTCCTGGCCCTCCATTTCACCCTTCAAACCAAGATGGTTTTTTGCCGATGAGCATCGTAAATAACACGGGGCATACGGCCTTCGTTTTTGTTGAAATAGGAGCTACGCAGTACTTGGTATTTGGCCCGACGCCAGAATTGCCCGACCTACCAGTGCACTATGGGACAGTTACCAATGCAGCGACTTCTCAGGCAAACATCAATACGGGATCTGCATCGCTCGCGGTCGGTGATGGAGGAACTCTGATACTTTATCTTCCTGACCCTTCTAATAGTGGGATCTTGATCGTTTCTCTAGATTCTGCAGTTACGCTTCCCACAGATTCAAGCGGAAAAATCACCAATCCATCCCCAACCGATTCCAGTCTGAGTCCCTATTCTCAATTTTGGGATATGGGAGTGGAATTTTCGTATGACACATCGAAAGGAACGAAGGTTGACGTCGACGTCTCCGCAGCGGCCCAATTTGCCATTCCGCAGTATGTGTACATGAATAATGTGGATGCTGGGCTTACAAACAACACAGGTCTCTACCAGAGCAAAAGCTATATCCTCGATTACGTCCATAGTTGTTTTACTTGGGCAGCTACAAATTTTGGCGCTTCGGGACTTCAGTGGGCGAATCTATTTATTCCTAGCTACAGTACCACCCCCTCCTCCATTTATCGCCTGATAGAAACGGGGAAAGCAATGACCGCTGCCACGCCATTGTTTGATCCGAATTATTTGAATAATGGGTCTGCCTATGGGTACAACTACCTCACCCATGTTTTAAATTACTATACCAGTCATACGCTCACGATGACTATCCCGCCCACTGGAAGTCAGACCCAAGGGGAAGTGTTTCAAGGAAACGTAAGCAATGGGATTTTTCAGTTCAACGGCAGCTACGGATCTCAAGTCACATTTTCTCCGTTTGGGAATTCTACAACAGTTCTCATTTATGAAAACCCTCAAGATTTAACGACCGGTGGGACCAGTCCAAACTATGTGCAGACTCAAGTTGGCAAAGCCTTTGGCGAGGCTGTCATTGCGGGACTTTTGCCGACCACTTTGTCTTTAGATTTCAGCTCGCTCACAAGCTTACCTTCGACTTTGCCTGGAGGGAGAAGCTCCTATTATCAGATCAATACAAATTTATCTCAGAAGGGACAGCATACAGGGCCTTGGTTTGATGTCTATTCAAGAGCCTTGCACGCTTTAGTCACTACAGCAAGTCCAGGGGCGCTCTACACTTATACATTTGATGAACCCCTTTGGAGCAATGTCAATTTGACCTCTAGTGTCGACCCCATCGCGAATAGTACCTATATCGGTGTCACGTTAGGGCCTATGGATTAACCAGTTCAAAGTGTTGATCTTTAGGGACATATAAAATATTTTAGAATCTCACACTATCATCGGGGGGC
>CAZFXE010000142.1:0-2876 GCA_964522945.1 uncultured bacterium | reverse complement strand
TAGAACAAACCGATTAATAGGCGACATGACGTTTCCAAAATGAAGAGCGGATAAGCTTCCATGAAAAGTGAAATAGTCTCAAACAATTTTGCACAAGCCAGGCAAATAGATGCAGTGTAGGGCCAAAATGGGTAAACGAAATCCAAAAAGTCTCTAAGCAGCTTTGAAGAACATATCTGGATGAAGGCATGCGGTATTCATAATCGGTCAAGAGCCGTCTCACAAATGCTTTTTTCAGCGTCGGGGCAAGAAAAAATCTGCAAATCACATCATACCCGCCTTGGATCTCATATTTCTGATTAAATCCTCCAAGCATCACAAGAGCTTCACGCCGCAGCCAAAACGATTGCAAACTCGGTGCAGCCCGCCCTTTTTTCAAGTCTCCCATCGAAAGCGGCTGCATATCAACTGTGGGCTGACCAAATCTATGCCTGACCATTCTAGCGGTATACATCAAATCAGGAAAATCGTGGGCATGAATAATCTTAGTTGCAAAAGCCAGCGCTTTTTTCGACATATAAAACTCGCCTGGCATCATGCAGTGGATGTAATGACCCTTTGCAACGCTGAGAGCTTGATTGAGCATGCAGGAAGGATTGGAGTTTTCCGATTGCAGAATTGTGACATTTTCTAACGGCAAATGATCGAAAGAGATTTTTCCCTTTGAGCCATCGACAATGATCTCTTCAAAAGAGGCGCTCCCCTTCTGCAAGATCAAACTCTCCAATGTAAAAGGAAACAAATACGACAATTTGTCCGTTAGTGTAATGATCACTGTGAAAAACGGATTGAGCATAGCTTACTGCATCGTGCCAGAAACCGCTCATGCCTTTCAATTAAAATCAATGAACCCTTAAGTTAGCAAAAGGTCTATTGGGATTTTTTCCCGTTGCAATACTCCCAATACAACACTCAGGTACGGCTGAATAAACCTATTGTGCTTACTACGGCACAAAAGAGGCCCGTCATTCGATAAGCAGTATGGGTCATTGGATAAGCATGAAAAATTGGCAGTACAATCGCGGGAATCGCTGCTTTCAATAGGTGCTTCCATGCTTGATCCTTTGCATAGTTATCGATCATCTCACGACTTATTGCTCTGTCCACGCCTAGATAGCCCTCGGCAATAATAGTCTTTGCGAGTACATCATTGCAGGAAGGAACTTGAGACATAAATCCTTTAGCAGCCCCAAGCATACGGGTTCTCTGTTCAGGGGTGAGGGTACGTGTTGAAAAATGAACCAATTCATTGATCTTATCGAAGGCACTTAGTTTTGAACTTGTTAAACCCGTGAGGTATGACTCAAAGAACGCCTTGGATTTTTCTGGCCAATTTTTGCTCTTGCAGAAGTCAAAAATTGAGAGTGTGATCCTCTTTTTAGTAAAGCTACCAAACGAGCATTTGTTGTAAAGTTGCTCAAGTGATTTTACCACGCCTGGCACTAGCCCTTCAAGCATTTCTTCCCAACAAATAACCTGTTCAAGTAAACTGACTATAGAGTTAATTTCTTCATCTGTATTTTCTGGTAAACGTTCAATTGCTTCAAAAGCATAGCCTAAAGCTTTGTTTGCCTTATACGACGTAAGGCAAACATTGGGTTTTAGATAGGCGTTTGCAAGTCTTAAGTAGGCAATGGGATCAACATTAGGGGTGTGTTTGAGAGCTTTAAAAGCTCGATCGAGAATCTGTTCCGCCAGCTTATTGGCACCTAACTCTGCGTATAGCGATGCTAACAAATCAGCATCTTGATGAATCCCTTGACAAAAGAGCTTGTACGCGGGGTCTAGCACCGTCTTGTCATTTGGCCCACAGAGGAAATAAGCTTTGGCATGAGTCAGATGCGCCTTGAAGAGATCAACTTTCGGGAGATTTGCATCCTCGGATGCTTTTTTGGCCTGTTCCAAGAAGCTAAAAAATTGACGTGTCAGATAAGATCTCTCATCAATTCCTAAATCTTTACAAACCTTGACTATTTCACACCACGCATTCGCTTGAGCAAGGCCGACTCCAAGTTCGGTCGCAACGTTTATAGCTCGCTGCAAGACTTTGTTTTTTAGTTCATTCTCCCCGAGAGACTGAGCGAGCTTAACATATTCGAGTAACCTTTTCACCCCATAGAATGGACGCATTGGGTACGCTGCATAAGCTTTGTTCAAAAGTGAAGAGAGTTTCTCGCGATCAAATTCAGGGTTTGCCTGATGAAGAGATTGAAAAGCGTCAAATAGCAACACCTCAGATGAGAACCCTTCAGCGATTTGGTAAGCCTGCTCCGGGTCTTTTTTCAAATAATACTCAAACAGTCCCTTCGAAACAGATGGATCTTTTTTAGTCATGGAGTTGTGCAAAGCTTCGCATTCTTTCACGAGAGCTGTAAGATCTTCTTGAAAGAGGAGAGATTTATTATTTACGTCTGTATCCTCCAAACAATTTTGAATATCATTGAGTAGTATCTTGCATTTGACAATCTTGAGCCTGTCATCTAGTTGCGAGGAAGGGTTCATGAAAAATTGGTAGCCTTGGTAGGCATGGTAGACGCAGAGACTACCTACTGCTGCTAAATATAATCCAAACACCCCGTTTACCTTGGAGGCTAAAGCATGGAACATTGAAGAAATTGAAGAACTAAAGACCGGTGCAATTGAGTTGAGAGAAACACCTGATGTCATTTTCTACCTCCGAGATAATTTAAAAGCAGGGCTGTTATGCCACAAACCCTCATAATTTAAAATTAAAAACAAATCTTGATGGCCAATGAGGAATCTGCACCTCCCAGAGAGAGCAGAGAAGACCCTAAGGAAGCAAATGAACAGAGAGAGGGGAAAGATCTCCGCCTCGTTTTCGATGCTTTGCAATGAATTTATAGAACAAGTCGACA
>CAZFXE010000141.1:0-2977 GCA_964522945.1 uncultured bacterium | reverse complement strand
ATTGCGGCCAAGAGGACTTGAACCTCCACCGAGTTGCCCCGACTAGAACCTGAATCTAGCGCGTCTGCCAATTCCGCCATGGCCGCAGAACCGTGTAGTATAGGGTGATCTTGCTTTTTCTGGAACCACTTGTTACAATGGTTCCATTGAGGTCAATATGAGCAATCTAAAGCAAGTTACTGAAGATACGTTTGAAGCAGAGATCAAAAATGGCATTGTTCTCGTCGACTTTTATGCCGACTGGTGCGGTCCTTGCAGGATGATCGCTCCTCACTTAGAAGCTCTTTCACAAGAGCTCCAAGGCCAAGCCTCCATTGTCAAATTAGATGTTGATCATGCCCAAAAGATTGCATCAACCTATGAAGTCACATCTATCCCGACGTTGATTCTTTTCCTTAATGGAAAAGAGACAGGCCGTATCGTTGGAGTCCGTGACGCTAAAGCGCTAAAAGAATTTATTTTATCCGCTAAGAAGTAATTAATTATCTGTCCAGCCGAGGACATCGCGGATGATCGACCACCTGCGTGGTTGAGGCGTCTCGCTTTCTGTTTTGCCCAGGACCCATAGATCGTATTGGTGCTGGGTGAAGCGTTCGTTTTTCTTTAGTAACAGCCATTGATTCAGATAGCAGAGCATTTGATCGGAGCCGAGCGCGACGGCATAACCGAGGCTGTCTTGGGCGATCTCAGGACTGGGGGCAATAACGGTAAAGTTCGGATAATTCAAACTCCAAGCAATCGCCTGAGGCTGTCCTCGGAATAGGATGTCATTGGGATAATTATGAACGTATTCTTCATAGTTAGCGATGACGGCGATCTGATTATCAGGCACAAGGGATCGCGCTAAAATCTCGTAAGAGGTGCCTTTGCGAACGACGAGTTTCACATGGGGGTGCTTGAGAATATCAGCGATCGAAGTGTAGGTACGGCTGAACTTCTTTCTCATGATAAACACTACTCGAGAATCTAAATACGGATGGGTGAAGCACATTTTTCTCAGACGATGCTCGGTGATGGAGACGCCTGACATTGCTATATCGTAGAGTCCTGAGCTGAGCTCTTCTGCAATATTATTAAAATGAATGGGGACTAGCTCCAGATCGCATTGCAAATCGTAAGCTAGCGTATAGGCAAATGACATATCGTAGCCGATGATCTTCCGGTTAGAGCCTTGGAAGCTGAAAGGGATCATTTCAGGATTGTAGCCGACCCGAAGGACTTTAGATTGAAGCACTCGAGTAAACGTATCGCCAGTCCTAAGTTCTGGAGGAGCATCGTGCTCCGTATAGACTTTCACTTTGACAGGGGTATTGATTTGGAGATCGCAGATGCTCTTTGTTGGATTGGAGATCGAGGGAAGCATGATCCAAGATTTAAAAGCAAAAAAGAAAGCGATGACAGGGATTAATGTCATTGCTGTTTTTTTGAGAATGTTGCGCAGGTTCCAGCGGATCATTCCGTGGCAGGCCAAGGCAATTAATAAGCCGAGGCTTGAGATTTCCATGACGGAGACCAGCGATTGGAATCCTGCGGTGAACGGAAGGGTGGTCAAATAAGTATCAATGGCATTTAGAGGCAGGCCCAGAGAGTTGAGGAGGAAGTTGAGGGAATTGATCCAAGAACCTAGCCCGACAGCTCCTAGGCTGGTTAAGAACGTCGTGACAAACAGCTGCGCCTGGGACATGAAAGAAAGCGGCATGTGATAGAAGATGGAAATAAAAAAAACAAACACGGTGATGAAAAGGGATCCCAAGGGGAGGTTGAAGATAATGGAGACAATCCCCTGGATCTGGTCTTGGACAACCGCATCTTTTTTATAGAGCCTTTCCGTTTCCCGCTTGATGAGCTCGATGATAAAAGGCAGTGTGACGATGACAACATTGGTGGTGAAAGCTAGCACTAAGATTGGGGTAAGGTCTTTGAGCCACTTTGTAGCAGAAAGCCCCGTCAGCATGGCAACGATTCTTGGAAGAATCCAAAAAACTAAAAGGCAAATGCCCAGAACGTAGAGAATTAGATAGGTGCTGATTTGTTTGACGGTCGAAACCTGGATCATTCCAACACGGTCGGCGATAATCAAAAACGTACCCAGCGGTGCGATTCTGCTGATCCATCCTGTTATCCGAGTGAAAGCCTCAACAAGGGCATCCAAAAAAGACAGAACGGTTTGTTTTTCTCGGAGGTGCATCAGCGCAATCCCCAACATTAGCCCAAACATTACAACCGCAGGGACCATATTGTTGGAAAGCGCATGGAAAATATTATCGGGAATCAAAAGCTCGGCAAAGTTAATGGTGCTGGGAGTTAGTGTACTATATGAAGCATGTACGGCTCCCTGAGAGTGGGGGAATAAAAATACAGTCATGTAGATGATGCCGATATTGATGATCCAAATACCGGTGATGAATAAAAGTCCCTTTTGCAAGATCTGTTTAGCAGCTCCAGTAGCTAGCCGCCCTATCCCGTGGATGACTGCGCAGATTAGATATGGAATGGTTGTGATCTTCAAGATCATGATGTAGGCAGTTTCCCACGGAGCAAAAACATGGCACATGTCTCCTAGGAAAAGGCCGACGAAGATCCCGATAAAAGTTGCGAGGATCATTTGTAAGGTCAAAGAGCTTCGGAAGAGCGCAAGCACGGGTAAAACCTTTTATATATTTATAATTTCTATATCTAGCACAACGTATTCAGAAGTCTAACTAAATTTTAAAGCCTAGTTGCCTCCACGCCTCGTAGAGGCCGACAGCGACGGAGTTAGACAAATTTAGGCAACGGACCCCATCCTTCATTGGGATCTTACAAAATTGATCAGCCCATTTCTGATGAAAGTGTGGAGGAAGACCTGTGGTCTCAGACCCAAAAATGAGGTGGTCGTTCTTACCAAAGTCAATCGTTGTGTAGCATTTTGTCGCTTTAGATGAAAAAAAGTAAAATGGAACTTGCAAAGAGTCGAGATAACTTTCCAAATCATCGA
>CAZFXE010000140.1:0-3030 GCA_964522945.1 uncultured bacterium | reverse complement strand
CGGTCGAAGAAGACAAGCCCTGTATCGGGTGTTTGATTCTGCCGATGATATTGGAGGTCAAGAATTTCATCGTTGAAATCAGACTTATAATCTTTGTCCCATGGCTTGGCGATTCCTTTTTCTAGAGAGTGGCGGATCACGTCTGTGGCAGCTTCGCCAAGAACATGATATCCACAGTCTCTTAAGTAATGAATGATGGAAGTTTTTCCAACGCCGGGACCGCCTGTAATTACATAACGATGACTCTCTTTCGGAGGAGATTGCGGAGGAGTGATGTGTTGAAGAATGGGAGCTGGAGCAAATGAAAAGAGGAGAAAAGTGCAGGACAGAACCAATAGTTGGATATTTCTGAAACGGTTTGTGAACATCGTGTTATCCCCTTGATAGCGAAAGGTCTCAAGTGGTTCCTTGAGGCACTTTCGGTTTTGGCGGGTTATATTAAGAGGGTATCTTATTTTTTTTCGACAAAAGAATTGGTTTTCTTGATGCCAATGCGATTTAGCTGCAAATATCCATGATCAGGTGGAAACTCTTCATAGGTCACATGATCTTTAGCCATAAAAACCGTCTTCCAATGATAAATAGGGGTCAGCGGCATTTCACTGAGGATGAGCGATTCTGCTGCTTCAAAAAGGTTCGCCCGCTCTTTAGGCGTGATATCGAAAGCTGTTTTTTCTAAGAGGCTGATATAAGTGGGATTTTCCCAGTTGCAGTAGTTTTTGGGATTTGTTTTGTATTTAAAACGCTCTAAAACGCTCATTGGATCGTGGTACTGAGCCAACCAAAACATTTGGGAGAACACATAATCGCGATTGACGAGCTTATCTAAAAAAACCGTGTGTTCGCATCGCTCTAATTGGACTATAACTCCTAGATTTGTTGCCCATTGCTGCTGCAATGCTTGCGCGAGTTTGTGGTTCAAATCAGAAAAAGAGTAGTTGTACGTAAGGATAGGGAATTCTTCTGCAGTGATGCCGAGTTCTTTGAGCCCTCGAGCGAAATATTGCTTGGACTTTTTTAGATTCCCATCATTGAAATATGAATTAGCAGGTTCGGTTTTCAAACAGGTAGGGATGATTTGAGTGGCAACTTCTTCCCCTAATTGCGTGATATTATTGACGATTTCTTGCCGATCAATCGCATAAGCAAACGCTTTGCGGATCGATTTATTTGAAAAAGGAAATTGAGTGACGTTAAAGGCAACTGCGGTTGTCGCTGCGGAGGAAAAGGATTTTAATAGCCCTTCCTTCTGATATTTTGTGAGGGCGTCTTTGGGAATGGGAGAAAGCGCATCGCCGATAAAATCGAGCTCGTCATTTTCATACATTTGTAAAACGGTGTTTTCATCTTTGACCATTGAGAGCTGAATATTTTCTAAAGGGATCATGCTTGATTCCCAATAGAAAGGATTTTTCTCCATGACGATCTCATTATTTCTTTTCCAGGATTTTAGTTTAAAAGGGCCGTTAGTGAGGTAATTTTCTCCTGCAGAGTTCATCCAGTCAGGATCGAGTTTGTCCAAAGTGTGCTTAACGGGGGAAAATGCACAAAAAGCGATTAGTTTAAGAAAATATTGTGTGGGATTTTTTAATTCGACGATAAGGGTTTCATCATCGATAGCATAAACACCCACATCATCAATAGGCACAAGACCCTTCTTGGCCTCTTCTGCATTTTTAATCGAATAAAAAAGAGGAGCATTGGGAGCGGGAAAATCAGGAGTTAGAACTTTTTTCCAAGCCTTTTCAAAATCAGTTGCGGTTACAGGAGACCCATCGGACCAGTTAGATTTGCGTAAGTGAAAAGTGTAGGTTTTTCTGTCGTCGGAGATCTCGATTGCTTTGGCTTGAGCTGGAGTCACGGAGTAATCGGAATTGAGACGTATTAATCCTTCAAAGAGCATAGCGTGCAATGCCGATCCGACAAACTCGCTGCCCTTTCTAGGATCCATTGTGGAAGGCTCGCGGATGATGTTCGCACGCAGGGTATTGGGTTTTTTAGGAGAAGCCTTCTGTTCTTTTGTGCATGAAGCAAAAATAAGTAAAAATAGACTTAATAAAGCTGTCCATTGATTTCTTATTTTCATTCTTAGCCTCGATTTATAGTTACCGATGCTAATGAGATAATCGATTTACGGCAAATCAATCCTCTTATTGGTGCATCTTTTGACAATGTTTGTGCATGTTTGGTTAGCTTTGGTAATTAAAAAGAATTTCATTCAAGAAATATATATTAAATTGATGGTTTAATGCTTTTAATGATCGAGTCGAATGTTAGCCGTTATAAAGTGTAGGTGCAAATGCATAGACACAGATTTAAGAGTTTATGATCGTGAAAGGAACGGCTCAAGAGATTGTCACCAGATTAGTGCCGACAGGCTTCGATGGAAATGTATTTAACAAAGATGCCCTTTCGGATCACCAGGGACTATTCAGTACAATTACTCTATAAGAAAATGATCCCTGCAATCGAGAGATTGCAGGGATAGAACTAGTCTTTCATCGAGATTAGGAACTCGATGTTGTTGTTGCTTTTCTTGAGTCGGCCCATGAGAAGGTTCATGGCATCGAGCGGAGATAGGTCGGCTAGCGCTTGACGCATGAGATAGACCTTATCGAGCTCTTCCGGATGGTAGAGAAGCTCTTCTTTACGGGTACCGCTCTTGATCAGGTCGATTGCAGGATAGACGCGTCTGTCTGAGAGGCGTCTGTCGAGCACGAGCTCCATGTTACCAGTACCTTTAAACTCTTCAAAAATAACCTCGTCCATACGAGAGCCGGTTTCGATGAGGGCTGTGGCAATAATGGTGAGGGATCCTCCCTCTTCAACGTTACGGGCTGCTCCGAAGAACCGTTTTGGTTTATGGAGAGCGTTAGCGTCGATACCGCCGGTAAGGATCTTACCTGAGTGCGGCTGTACGGTGTTGTAGGCTCTAGCAAGACGTGTTAAGGAGTCGAGCAGAATGACGACGTCGTGGTGGTATTCGACTAAGCGGCGTGCTTTTTCGATGACCATTTCAGCGACTTGAAC
>CAZFXE010000139.1:0-3038 GCA_964522945.1 uncultured bacterium | reverse complement strand
CGAAGTGGTTTTTAAATCTGCGAAAAAATCCATCAAAAATCAAACTTTTAGAATACCGGGATAGGTTCATGGAATCCAATAGAAAAAGCAAGCAGTAGTGTGAAGAGGACGAGGAGCTTGCCGGTTTGTGCAAACGGAACGTTAAGGAGTCTTTTATCTTGAATGGTCCACATTGCTTTGATCGGGATGAACGCAGGGATTAGGAGGAGCAGCGGGAGGAAATAGCCGTAGAAACAGGGAATTGAAAAACCAAGAAGGAGACAAAGAGTGTACTCTAGCCTTCCAAAAGTCTCGCCAAAACGGACGCAGAGAGTTTTTTTATTACACCGGCGATCTTCTTCGATATCGCGGAGATTATTGGCGGTGAGGATCGCCGTCGAGATGAGTCCTGGAGAGAGCCCCAAAATCGCGACATCGACAGAGAGTGCATGCGTCTGAAGATAATAGGTGATCAATGTTGCGATTGGTCCATAGAAGAAAACAACGAAGAAATCTCCAAGCCCTAAATAAGCTAACGGGAGCGGCCCTGCAGTGTAGGCCAAACTCAGCGCGATGTAGAGGAGGGCTAGCAAGGTGATGACGGGCCCGCTTTGAAAAGCTAAATAAGCGCTGAAAAGAGCCGAGGAAGTAAAAGCAAGGATGATCGCTTTTTTCATGACAGGAAGCGAGACCAAGCCGGATTGTGTGACGCGGCGGGGGCCTTTTCTTTCGGAGGTGTCAGATCCCTTGAGGAAGTCAAAGTAGTCGTTGGCGAAATTTGTTCCGATTTGGATCGCAACGCCTGTTAAAAGAGTAAAAAGAAAAGTGAAAAAAGAAAACGATCCGGTTTTCCATGCAAGCATGGTGCCGATAAGTGCCGGGCTAATGCTGGCAATCAGAGTTTTTGGGCGGCTGGCTTCCAGCCAAATAGATAATGCCATAGTTTTTTATTTTAACTCGAGGCCTTCGGCCCCAAAAATGTACAAAGTCGAGTTTAATGTTTTGTACGAGTTTTTTTCTATTGAAATAAGGATCTCCTGAATATTAGTTATAGCGGGGATATATCCCTGGTCAACTGCTTTTTTGTACCATAGGAAAGCATCGTTGTAATTCTGAGCTACCCCACAGCCAAAGAAATAACAAACTCCAAGGTGATATTGAGCAAGAATATGGCCCTCTTGAGCAGCATATTGAAAACACATAAATGCCTGATGGGCACTGGCGGGATCCTTATAATACTGAACGCCCATTTGGTATTCATTCTCACCGGAGTTCTTAAAAGTTGATCCCCTGCGCGGCAAACCCCGTCCTTCAGGGCGGGGTCAAGAGCGCAGACGGCTCCGCCGTCTTCTTAGTTTTACTGAGGTGTCGTCTGTTGTTCAATATATTGCCGAATAACAGCAATTGGAGCTCCGCCGCAACTACCTGCAAAATAACTAGGTGACCATAAAGCATTGCTCCACAACTTTGTGCGAATACTCGGATAATTTTTTTTCCGAATTAAATGACTCGATACACCTTTAAGACCGTTAACCAGCTTTGACACCGCGACTTTAGCCGGATAATTCACTAGCAAATGGACGTGGTCATCCTCTCCATCAAACTCAATCAATTTAGCCCCAAAATCGGAACAGACACTGGAAAAAATTAGACGTAGATCGTCTAGAATCGCCTTGGTGAATACTTCTCGGCGATATTTTGTAACAAAGACCAGGTGTGCGTGCATTAGAAAGACGCAATGTCTTCCATGACAAATCTCATTGTTTTTATTCATGAGGCAAAATTATAATTTCACACATGGAGATATTGCAAGCTTTTAAATTCGAACTCATGCCAGATGGCGAGCAAGAACGGAATATGTCAAAGATCGCCGGATCATGCCGTTTCGTATACAACAAAGCACTATCCCTTCAAAAAGAAAATCACGAAGCCGGAAATAAGTTCATCCGTTATGAATCGATAGCCAAACAACTCACAGCGTGGCGCAATAGCAAAGAAACACCCTGGCTTAAAGAGGCTCCATGCCACTGTTTGCAACATGCTTTAAAAGATCTGGATAAAGCCTACAAAAACTTCTTTGCTAGACGAGCTGATTTTCCCCGATTTAAAAAAAAGAATAGCAGCGGCAGTTTTCGGTATCCTGACTCCCAACAGTTTGAGCTCGATCAAGCCAATAACCGTATTTACTTACCCAAACTCGGCTGGATAAGGTACCGTAACAGCCGTAAAATCATCGGAGAGATCCGCAACGTCACCGTATCTAGACAAGGCGGCAAATGGTTTATCTCAATACAGACTAAGAGAGAAGTTGAAAAACCAGTGACACAAGCAAAATCAGCCATCGGCATCGATGTCGGCATCGCTCGCTTTGCTACGCTGAGTGATGGGAACTACATAGCACCAATTAATAGTTTTAAAAAGCACCAAAAGCAGCTGGTAAAATACCAGCGGCTCATGAGTAAAAAAGTTAAATTTAGTCAGAATTGGAAAAAAGAAAGAACGAAACTTCAGAAAGTTCATACAAAGATAGGGAATGTCCGAAAAGACTTCTTGCATAAGACCGCAACAGTGATCAGCAAAAACCACGCGCTCGTCTGTATCGAGGATTTGCAAGTCAGTAATATGTCCAGATCAGCAGCAGGAACAACTGAACAACCCGGTAAGAAGGTTCGGCAAAAATCAGGACTGAACCGAAGTATTTTGGATCAAGGATGGAATCAACTCCGAAATCTTCTCGACTACAAGCTGAGATGGAAAGGAGGAATGCTGCTCGTTGTACCTCCGCACCATACCAGCCAAACATGCCCCAGTTGCAAGCATGTATCGCCCGACAATCGGAAAACACAATCGCTATTTAGATGTGTCGATTGTAAATACGAGAATCATGCCGATATAGTGGGAGCTATAAATATATTAGAGCGAGGATATCGCTTGTTAGCCTGTGGAGAAAAGGTGCACTTAGGCCTTTCTGTGAAGCAGGAACCCACCGAAGCAAGTCAGTTAGTCTTTAACTGAATGCCGTAGGAATCCCCTTTCTTTAGGAAGGGGAGGATGTCAAG
>CAZFXE010000138.1:0-3084 GCA_964522945.1 uncultured bacterium | reverse complement strand
GTGCCGTTTGGCTTATCGTTGACAAACGTTTGCAAGGCCATCGGCTTTCCATCTTCGAAATATTTATTGAACTTTCCGTGACGGAGTCCATTTTGATATTCCCCTTCAAAGACCAAGATTCCCTTCTCATTCCAGCGACGAGAGAGACCTTCTTGCTTTCCATTGACATAGTGAGCTTCATGCGCACAAGCTCCATCTTCAAAGTAACTTCTTTCATCGCCGTGTTTGTCATCGCTTAGGTATGTGACTTCAGCCATGACCTGTCCTTTTGGGAAAAACTCTTGCAGCAGACCCTCTTTTTTGTCATTTTTGAAATTGAGCTTCATCATGAGACGGCCTTTCGCATCAAAGATTTGACAGGGGCCTTCTTTTAGACCGTCGACATACATTGTCGTGCTGATCTTGTTGCCATTAGGATCAAATTCAAACACTTCGCCGTGGGGTTTTCCAAAAACATAGTTGCCTTCAAGGGCCTTCTGCTTATCGAAGCCTTCTTCTGAAGAATAAAAAATTTGATGCAAACCATGGCGCTGATTTTTTACATAATGAAAAATAACTTCTCTTCCGTCCGACATCCGTTGAAAAAATTTCCCATGCAGCTTGCCTTTTTCATACCAAGCCTCTGCCACTAACTTTCCATCCTCATCCCAGCTCGCTGACATCCCTTCCGGCTCACCGTCTTTGTGAAATTTTTGAGATCTGACTTTCCCGTTCGGGTAAAACGACTCGGTTTTTCCTTGGATTTTTCCTTCGTCATCATGATGGATAACCATAGAGATTTGAGGCTTCCCTTGTCCTGCAACACGATAGAATTCTCGATTTTCGCCTACAGGAATTCCTTTTTTAAAGTTCTGTTGAACATGAATATTTCCATCTTCATAGAAAGATTCTAACGGACCGTCCAAGAGGTTTTCTTTGTAATGCGCTTTCATCTTTACAGCGCCGCTTGCATAAAACTGCTGCTCCAGCCCTTCTTTTCTACCTTCGATGAACTGCATAAAATGCTTTGGCCTATCTTTTTCAAACCACGCGCGGGCAGCTCCATGCGGTAAATCATTTTGGAAATGGACCTCTGAAATGAGCTCTCCTCTTTCATTCCATTCGCTATGAACACCTTGCTTAACTCCAAGGGCATACTCTTCTTCGATTTTAGGCTTGCCATGCCCGTACCACGCGAATTTTTTTCCATTGATCTTCCCATCAACATAGGTCTCTTCTAACTTTTTCTCGCCGTTTGGATACCAAACAAGAGCCAGTCCGTCTTTCTCGCCGTTTTTATAAATTTCCTTCAAGGCCATCTTACCGTCTTCGTACCACTCGGTATATTCACCTTCGCGCTTTTTATCTTTAAAGAAACCTTGTCTCTTGATTTGGCCCGAGGGATAGTACTCTTTTTGGGGCCCTTCCATTTCACCAACAGAATAATTCAGGTCGCTGATGATCTTTCCTTCATCGGACCATTTCTTGAATGGACCGTCTAACTTCCCATCTTTAACAGAAAATTCAGCGATTTTAGCTCCTTGGTCGTTCCACTCTTCAATCGGCCTTTGCAAAACCCCTTTATCATCGTAGTTTGCTGTAATGCCGGGCTTGCCATTGTCATGGACGCGCCAGTGTTTTCCTACGGAAATCCCTGCTCGATATTCTCCTTCTCCAACCACTTTTCCTTCAGAGGAATAGAACATCTCTTTCCCGTCTTTTTTACCTTCCTTAAAGGTGACTTTATGGGATTCTTTTCCGTTGGGATGGTATTGCACATGCGTCCCTATTGGCTCTCCACGGCGGTAATCTTGAATTTCAACCATGACGTGATCTTCAGAATACATCACAACAGCAGGGTTTTTCCCATCAGAATCTAGCACCCCGTTTTCAAAATTGCGGACAGCCTTCAGAGCTCCGCCCTCGAACCATTCAGTTGCTTTGCCATGAGGCATTCCGGCTACATAGGTGAAGTGAGCTGCTTTGCCGCCTTTAGGATAATACCGAATGAGATCGCCGACTACTGTGTCATTTTCATATCGAACTTCTTCCGCTTTACCGCCTTCAAGATGGTAGGTCGTAAAAAGTCCATGCCGCTTTCCTTGATCGAACTGGCAGACAGCTTTCAATTGCGCCGTCGGATAGAAAAGACGCATTTCTCCATCCAATTTCCCATCCGCATTATAATGGGCGACTTTTTCGACATTATTTCTTTCATCCAGGCCGATCTCGACTCCCACAGGGACAAGCATCAGCCTCCCTTCTTCGTCTTTTTTTGAGGTAACATCGGATTCTAATTTGACCTGCCCGCTCGGATAGTAAGTGATTAATTTTACCGCGACAGCCTCGGCGTCCCCGATTTCTTCATAAAATATAATTTTTGAAGGCTGTCCTGTAGGATGCCTCTCTTCTATTTTTGCTTTCCAATGAGGCTCCTGCTGACGGGGATGGGTCAATGGAGGAGAATTATCCGAAGCTGTTAAGAGTGAAAAGGATAAAACGAACAATGCCAGGATACGCATATAAACCTCATGAAATTATTTCATGTAGGATAAACGAAAAGGTGGAAAATGAAAAGAGGTCAAAAAAAAACGCCTCTTAAATAAGAGGCGTTCTAACTTACTACAACAAGTTAAACAAAACTTACATGAAGAAGCCGATCCAGCAGAGCAATACGCCCCACACGAGCGGAATCAATCCACATACTTTTGTAAAACCATGGTGCCCGAGATACATGTCGAGCAGCATTTTTGGGGCGAAAAGACCCAAAATACCACGGACAATCATAGCCCAGCCTAATAATGTAACTAACACGAGGGCATCCATTTCCCACATGTCATATTGGCTTAGTACTGTAAAACCAACCCAGAGATAAATCACTGAGGTGTAGTACATAAGACCATGCGAATTTTTTACTGAATTCAGAACTTTTGTAAATGCATCTGCATACAGCAATTTCCATAGGCCTATGATAACCAATAAAGGCCCGAATATACTAGCTAACCACATAGCGGCGTTTTCCATCGCTTACTCCTTATGCTAACGGTTTAGAGTTCCCACCCTAATCTAATTCGCACCATAAGGATTAAAGAAATTATTTGTCAA
>CAZFXE010000137.1:0-3111 GCA_964522945.1 uncultured bacterium | reverse complement strand
ACTATTTCCGGCACGGTTACCGATGCGATGAGCGATCCAATTCGGAGCGCTACAGTGCAGGTCTTTCAGGGAACGACTCAGATTGGATTTTCCTTAACGGATGACCACGGCGACTATATTATTCCAAACTTAGCACCAGGAAACTATACAATAACAGCCTTTAAACGGAATTTTTTAAACGAAAGCTCCCCTCTTACTATTGAGTCAAATATTGTGACTTCTATGAATCTATCGCTCACACCTAAAGCGCTTCCTCCAGAGACAATTTGGGGAGCAACTCTTCAAAATCGATTTTTGCTCCAAACGGATAGAATCCATTCTATTTCCTGGACCGCAAGTCCAGGTTTTTGTGTGATCGGCTATGAGGTTTTGCGAAATGGTGCGGTGATCCATTTCGTGTCTACATCTGTTCCTTTCACTTATTTGGATCACAACCGCCAATCAGAGGACGTCTATACAGTAAGAGCGATCAACTCCTTCGGAGGAGTAAGCGTAGGCATAAGCATCCAACTTTCCCCCTGATAGCGACACCCCGTCAAGCCTCTCTTGCAAAATAGAAATTTGTACAGTAGCATTTGAGCATGATTCATTTGCTATTGCCTAATTCTAGCGAAGCCTCTTATAGACACGCTCCCCTTGATGTCCGAATCACCAAGCGCAGAGAGTTAGTGAAAAAGGCCGAGCTCATTAAATTAGCGGCGACCATAGGAATAATAGTAGCTGTGATTTTAGCGGTCCTGATCCCTCATACTTTCACCTTTCTTTTCTCTCTCGCAACTTTTGTCCTCCTCCATGACGTGTACGCTATCGCTGAAAGAGGACGTAAATTATTCAAAGGGCAAGAAAAACCGGCTTCGGGATGCATCCTATCTCCTCAAGATGGCCTATTTTTCAGGGAAAAATTTACCTCTACCACTTGGATTTTGGCTCCTTTGATGAAGAGATTATCTACAGAAAAATTTGACAACCAGCTCTACGACTATTACCAACACTTGGTTTCCTACCAGAAACACCCTCTAAATAGAGATCCCGATCCAATAGAGCCAGAGATTTAGGCGTAATTAAAAACTATAGGAAAAATTGAGGTCTGCACCAAAAAACTGATAGGTATTGCCCGGTAGATCGAGCGATATCCCCGTTGAGGTTTTTGCCGTTGAATGGCCATCCCGCCAATATTCATAAGTTGGTTTCACCGTCAACATCCACCGTCTATTTTCAGTGAGAGTAAATGTGAAAGGAACTTCAACGAGGAAGTTCGCCCACTGGTTGGTAAGTGCCCAGTAAGCATGACCCAAGGGGATAATATCAACCATGGGAAATACTTGGGGCATCCAGGTAAAATAGATCCCAATAGAAGTAAAGCAATTCACTCTGAAATCTGCAGCGAATCCTACCGGGATGTAAAATTCATGATACTTCAATTTAGTATCTGTCGCCGATGTCAAATACGGCGGGAAAAAGGAACCGTTAAAACTATCCGCTTCAAGCACGAGCGGTCTTACATGTTGCTGCAGATACCGATAACCAATTCCAGAAAATAAAGAGAGAAGAGAACCTTCCCCACACCGGCAGAAAGTATACCCAAGCCGCTCTTGTGCATCGATATACAAAAGAGATCTCTTGGCAACGGAGCAATCGGTGTCCCCTTCTTTCCAGGACAATTTTGCGGCGCCATAGAAGCGATTTGCCGGCCGGTATTCATACATGGCCTGAGCCCCGCCAAGACTCCCGTGAGACTGCTCCTCATTGCTCGGCTTGATCAGCGCATAGGTGTAGTTCCCTCCGACCTGGATCTTTGAGTCCATTGCGCTTAAAGACAGGCAAATAGAGAGCAGAGCGACCCTTCGAAAAAAAGCCATAAAAAATCTCTTTTACAACATTGTCTTTCATGATACTCTATCTAGCAAAAATTTTACTATGGCTTTTCTATGATGAGATGCTTTTTGGCCTTCTGCCTATTGATTCAATACGGATTCGCCCATTCTAGACCGTATAATACAGCCTTTCAGGACGAATTTTTGCGTCAAGAGAGACAGTATCTCGCCGCATCGGGCATCGCAAGCGCGGCTCCTCTCGGGTACATCCCCGTTACCATCACCAACAACAGCACCCTTTCCGATACAGAAATCTACGTCCTCATCTTAACCAACAACAACTACAACATCATCACATTCACCAATACAGTCGGACAAATGTTGGGCCAACTAACCACTCCGCCACCGATGACTTACGTATCTGCCCAGAGCTCCGGATCCTATACGCTCAGCTCCTTCAATAATGGAAGTGGCGCATATATCTTCTACCTGCCAATCACCGTCAACATGGCAAACTCAAGGATCTATTTTTCTGTAGGAGGCCCTCTCGACTGGTTCATTCGGGCAAACGGACCTGTACAAGTCTCCCCGCTTGATTTCATAGACCTCTCGCAAGACGGCTACTATACCGTCTACGACAAGATCGAATTCAACCTCAATGCAAATTCCACCCTCACCATCAATCCCACCCTGGTCGATTACTACGGAATCCCCCTCTCTTTCTCTGTGTCCGCCTCTGGCAGCACCTCTTATGCCGGACTTCCCACCTCACTTGCGAGCACCACCATTTTTTCGACCTACAATACCGCAGCCGTAGCCCTGCCCAATACTCCGAATTCGGGAACAGAACCCAATTGGGCCGGCCTCTCACTCACTTATCAAGCGCCTAGCGGCATGGCTCCCCATGCCCTTCGGGTCCTGTCGCCTGGCTCAGCCCTCAAAAGCGGCAATCCGATCGTCGCCACTCCCGCGTATGCCAATTACAGCACCTTCAATAACTACTACCTCTCCGCGAACAACTACATCGAGTCTGGATGTAATTGGTTCACCAATGTCTGGAAAAACGGCTCCAACAACGCCCTTTATCAAACGGCCCCAGTCTATGTGGATTTGTCTGTAGCAGGACCTGGCTCGGGAGTCGCTACAGGACAGGTCGATAACTCGGGGAATTTTATTTTTACCGTCCCCTCTTCCGGATGCGGCTCTGGAGGCGCATCTGGCTTTAGCCTGACCCTTCCCATCCCAACAACCTCGCTCCCCTTTTACACCGGGTCTTTAAACGACTACACCCCTGCGC
>CAZFXE010000136.1:0-3114 GCA_964522945.1 uncultured bacterium | reverse complement strand
CGTTGATGTCGAGCACCTTGACTTCGATCTTGTCGCCTTCTTTGCAGACATCATGCAGGTCTGCAATGCGGCGGTGGTCGTATTCAGAGATGTGGCAGAGGCCCTCTTTTTCAAAGATTTTCACAAAGACCCCGAAGTCTTTAATCGAAACGATCGTTCCTGCATAGGTCTTGCCGATTTCGAGATCAGAGACGAGGTTGTGGATGAGCTCTTTGGCTTTGAGAAGCGCTTCTTGGCTATTGGCCGAGATGCTGACAATGCCGCTGTCATCGATATCGATGTCAGCTCCAGATTCTTCAATAATTGCACGGATCTGTTTTCCGCCAGGACCGATGATCAGACCAATCTTGCTAGGCTTGACTTGAACAGTCTCAATGCGCGGAGCGTACTGAGAGAGATGTTCTTTCGGCTTGGAGCAAACTTCGAGCATTTTATGCAGAATATGGAGTCTGCCGGCTTTTGCTTGAGCTAAGGCCGCTTTCATGATTTGAGTTGTGATTCCTTCGACTTTAATATCGAGTTGGAATGCTGTGATCCCGTGTTGGTCTCCAGCGACTTTAAAGTCCATATCTCCGAGGAAATCTTCATCTCCTAAGATATCGGACAAGATCGCAAATTTTTCACCTTCGAGGATCAGCCCCATCGCGATACCTGCGACTGGACGTTTAATTGGAACACCGGCATCCATCAAAGCCAGGCATCCACCGCAGACCGAAGCCATCGATGAAGAGCCGTTTGATTCGAGAATATTAGATTCTAAGCGGATGACATAAGGGAAGTCTTCTTGCATCGGTAGGATCGATGTCAGAGAACGCTCAGCGAGTTTTCCATGGCCGACCTCTCTACGTCCCGGTGCGCCCATTCTGCCGACTTCGCCGACAGAAAACGGTGGGAAGAAATATTGGAGATAGAACCGGCGGTATTTATCGCCGTTGAGATCTTCATAACGTTGGGCCATTGATTCTCCGCCGAGGGTACAAACCGCAAGAGCTTGGGTCTCACCGCGTGTGAAAAGGGCACTGCCGTGTGTTCTAGGCAGCAGTCCTGTTTCAACAGCAATCGGACGAACTTGATCGGTTGCACGGCCGTCAGCGCGGACTTTTTCATCCAAGATCATATGGCGCATGTATTGTGCTTGGAGCTTTTTGAAGGCCATCATGACATTGGCTTTCAAGTGAGAATGCTCTTTTCCTTCAGGAAGGAACTCGTTTCTGACTTTATCTTCAACAACATCTAAAGCAGCATTTCTATCTTGTTTTGCTTTGATTCTAAAAGCTGCTTTCAGATCGGCAGCGATAAGCTTATCCATCGCATCAATAAGGTCCTGAGGAGGGAGGCGGAGATCATCGCGCACTTTTGGCTTGCCGACGACTTTCTGCCACTCGAGTAAAGCTTCGCAGATGATTTTAATTGCCGCATGGCCTTCATCAACAGCTTCGAGGATTTGCTCTTCTGTCAAGAAATCGGCATATCCCTCAATCATCAAGATCGCATCTTCTGTTCCTGCGAGCATCAAATCAAGAGACGACTTTTCCATCTCTTGGAGAGTAGGGTTGACAATGAACTTACCATCGATCAAACCAACGCGCACACCAGCAACTGGCTTAATGAGCGGGATGTCAGAAAGAACAAGCGCTGCAGAAGCTGCGCAAATAGCTAATGGATCAGGAGAATGGACGCCGTCATAAGAAAGGACGTAGGTCAAAACTTGGAGTTCATGGAAATAGCCGTCATCGAACATCGGACGAAGCGGTCTGTCGATCAAGCGGCAGACGAGGATTTCATGTTCTGTTGGTTTGCCTTCGCGCTTGATGAATCCACCGAGGGTTTTTCCTGTCGAAGAGAATTTTTCGATATAGTCGATTCTCAAGGGAAGAAAGTCAGTTTCTTGAGAAGGGACAGAGCCGCGGCATGCGGTTGCGAGCAAGATTGTGTCTCCCGAGCGGAGGGTTACAGAGCCTCCGGCTAAGCGGGCAAGTTTACCGGTTTCAAAAATAAGGTCGCGTCCGGCAATAGAAATAGTACGAGAATTGTTGTTCATGGTTTCCTTTTTGGTGGGTTAGAATGAGGCTTCTCTCGGACCGTATTTTTGGCAAGTCTTTGATCCCCATTGGGAATCGGGACCTAAGGTTAGCCAAAAATTCTTTATTCTTCCGATACGAGAGTCAGAACTCATTATGGGGAGAAATATAGCAGATCCCAAGGAGAGATAGCAAAAGAAATAACTATAAAGGGAAAATTCCCCCTGATTTTCAGGGGGATTGGGACTTATTTTCTAAGACCGAGACGTGTGATTAAACTTTGATACCGTTTAGTATCAGTAGAGTTAAGATAGTCAAGCAGCTTGCGTCGCTGACCGACAAGCTTTAAAAGAGCCAGGCGTGAGCCATGGTCTTTTGGAGACTTCTTCAGATGATCCGTCAATTCGGTAATTCTTTCTGTGAGAATCGCGATTTGAACGTCAGCTGAGCCCGTGTCCTTCTCGTGAAGCTGAAATTTTTTGGTAATTTCTTCTTTTGTGCCTTTATCTAGTGACATTCCGAAAATCTCCTCGCGAAATATAAATATTTCTCCCAACATTATACTTCAAAGCCCTTTATTGAATCAATCCCAACTTTTTTGTATTCTAGGTGGCTATGACAAAAACCGACCAAGAATTCATGAAATTTGCATTGGCAGAAGCACAAAAAGCCTATGATGCAGGCGAAGTGCCGATTGGTGCCGTTTTGGTTTTTCAAAATCAAATTATTTCCAGCTCTTATAACCAAGTTGAATCTTTAAAAGACGCTACAGCTCATGCTGAGATGCTCTGTCTTAAAAAAGCGGCTGAAAAGCTCGGCAACTGGAGATTACTCGATTGCACCTTATATTGCACCCTAGAGCCGTGTTTAATGTGCGCTGGAGCGATGATCCTATCCAGGGTCAAGACCTTAGTGTGGGGAGCCCCTGACCTAAGGCATGGGGCAGGAGGCAGTCTCATGGATGTCTTTGCAATCAACCATCCGATCCATCAACTGGAGATCCGTCAAGGAATTCTTAAGGATGAAGCTGCCGGCCTTTTAAAGAAATTTTTCCAGGAAAGAAGAAATGTTTGATGAATTAATTACTTTACAG
>CAZFXE010000135.1:0-3125 GCA_964522945.1 uncultured bacterium | reverse complement strand
GCGCTGTTAAAGAAGCGTCTTTAACGTCAGCAGCTTTTTCACCGAAGATCGCTCTGAGGAGCCTTTCTTCAGGAGCAAGTTCAGTTTCGGATTTCGGAGTGATTTTACCGACCAAGATATCGCCGGGCTTAACTTCTGCGCCGATGCGGATAATGCCATCTTCGCCAAGGTTCGCTAACGCTTCTTCAGAAACGTTCGGAATATCCCGCGTGATCTCTTCCTTGCCGAGCTTGGTGTCACGTGCTGTGAGTTCAAACTCTTCGAGGTAGATCGAAGTATAGGTATCTTCGCGGAGCAGTTTTTCAGAGATGATAATCGCATCTTCGTAGTTGTATCCGCACCATGGCATAAATGCCACGAGAACGTTTTTACCAAGAGCGACTTCCCCTTTATCTGTAGAAGAGCCATCAGCAATGATGTCCCCTGCTTTAACGACATCGCCGACGGTACACATCGGAGTTTGGTTAAGGCATGTTCCTGCGTTTGAGCGCATGAACTTCTTGAGCGTATAGGTTTTCTTGTTCAAAGGATTGGATTTAGCAGCAACAACGATCTTAAATCCGTCGACTTGCTCAACTGTTCCATCTTCTTCTGCGATCACAACAGCGCCGGAGTCTTTTGCGGTACGTCTCTCAAGACCTGTTCCGACGATCGGAGCTTCGGTTCTTAAGAGAGGAACGCCTTGGCGTTGCATGTTTGATCCCATCAAAGCACGGTTAGCATCATCGTGCTCCAAGAACGGAATAAGTCCTGTGACGATAGACACCAGCTGCTTGGACGAAACGTCCATGTGGGTGATCTTGCTCGTCTCAATTTTGTCCGATTCGCCTTTGTGGCGCGCCCAGCACGTAGGCTCAACAAACATGTTGAACTCATCGAGAGGTGCAGACGCCTGAGCAATCGTGCAGTTTTCTTCTTGGTCGGCTGTCATGTACTCGATCTCGTCTGTGACAACACCGTCTCTAACGATACGGTAAGGTGTCTCAATGAAGCCGAGTTCGTTGATCTTGGCAAAAGTAGCCAGAGATGTGATCAAACCGATGTTCGGACCTTCAGGAGTTTCGATCGGACAGATACGGCCGTAATGGCTTGGATGAACGTCGCGGACTTCAAATCCAGCGCGCTCGCGGTTTAATCCGCCAGGCCCGAGAGATGAAAGGCGTCGTTTATGCGTGAGTTCTGCAACAGGGTTCGTTTGATCCATGAACTGAGACAGCTGGGACCTACCGAAGAAGTCTTTCAAGACTCCTGCGAGACCTTTCGCAGAGATCACTTTTCCTGGAGTCAGCGTATCAGCAGAGAAGTCAAACAAGTTGATTCTTTCTTTGATGATTTTCTCCATGCGAGCCAGGCCGATACGGCATTGGTTTTGCACGAGTTCGCCAACAGATCTAACACGACGGTTGCCGAGGTGATCGATATCATCGATCGCTGCATCGCTTTCGCCGCGTTTGAGTTTAACGAGATATTTTAAAGCGCCGATGACGTCTTCCTTACGGAGCGTGACGTTATTGAGTACATCGTCTGCAATCGAGAACGACAATTTACGGTTCAGCTTATAACGGCCGACTCTTCCGAGGTTGTAACGTTTCGGATCAAAGAAGAGGCGCATCATCGTAGAACGGGCATTAGACAGTGTTGCTGGCTCGCCTGGACGGATTTTGCGGTAGAAATCTTTTAACGCAGACTCGTACGAATCTGTCGGGTCTTTTGCAAGCATTTTGATGATCGGAGAGGTCTCGTCAGCATCTTCGGCAATCTTGATTGCTGAAACTCCTGCATCGACCATACGCTTGAGCATGGCAGTGGTGAGTTTTTCAGCAGCTTTTCCAAAGATCGTGCCATTGTCTGCATCGACGACGTCTTCTGCTAAGATCTTACCAACGAGTTTAGTAAAGTCTTTTTCAGACTTAATCTTGACGCGTTGTGTTGAGAAGAACTCTTCGAGGATGTCGGCATCTGTCGAATATCCGAGTGTTCGGATGAATGAAGTTGCTAGGATCTTGCGGCGCCGTTTTTTTCTGTCGACGTAGACATAGATCATATCGCTTGTATCAAAAGAAGCTTCTAACCAGCTTCCTCGATAAGGGATAATGCGGAAGGAATAAAGAACGATCCCTTTAGGATGGCGCTCTTGTTCGAAAGAGATACCAGGAGAGCGATGGAGCTGAGAAACAATCACGCGCTCAGCGCCGTTCACAACAAAGGTACCTTTTTCAGTCATGACAGGGATTGTCCCCATGTAGACTTCTTCTTCTTTAATCCCTGTTTCGTCCGTTAAGCGGAACTTCACTTTGAGGGTGACATTGAAGGTTATCCCACGGCGGATGCACTCTTCAGGGGTGTACTTTGGAACTCCTAGGCTGTAGGAGAGATATTCAAGTATGACTTTGTCGTCATAAGATTTAATAGGAAAAATCTCGCTGAAAACTTCTTGCAGTCCAACGTTAAGCCGCTCATGGGGCAAAACATCCAGCTGCAAAAATTCACGATACGACTTCAATTGAATTTCAATGAGGTTTGGAAGGTCTATGATCTCTTCCTTCTCTCGAAAACTGATCCGTTCGGGTGCTTGCTTGAGCATCGCCTTTAGCTCCTTGTAATCGTTAAGTAAAATCATTAATTGTAATGGTCTTACTTAAGGTCTACAATACAAAGAGCAGAAGCCCCCAAAAGCGGGCTTCTGCTTTGACCGAAAACTGGCTTTAAACCTTAGAGACCTTTTACAGTCGCTTGGCCGCCGGCAGCTGTGATCTTCTTAACGATCTCGTCAGCTTCAGCTTTGTTGCAAGAAGGCTTCAAGACTTTAGGAGATCCATCCACGATGTCTTTTGCTTCTTTCAATCCAAGGCCTGTGATTTCTCGAACAGCTTTAATGATGCCGATCTTCTTATCATCTCCAGATTTTTCCAAAGTAACTTGGAACTCTGTTGCTTCAGCAGCAGCAGGAGCAGCAGCAGCAGGTGCAGCCATCATCATAGGAGCTGCAGCAGCAGCTTTAACGCCCCACTTGTCTTCGAGTAAAGTCTTCAATTTTGACATGTCAAGAACGCTTAAGCCGCTCAAGTCATCAACGATTTGTTCTAATGTTTTGCTCACGGTAATACCTCTTTCTTTATGTTTTG
>CAZFXE010000134.1:0-3172 GCA_964522945.1 uncultured bacterium | reverse complement strand
GGTTTTTTTTCAATGATGTCCATGCAGAGGCGCGCGCATTTATCGCAGATGAAGGCTTGAGGTCCGGAAATGAGCTTTTCAACGGCTTCTTCGGATCTGCCGCAAAAGGAGCAGCTTGCTGGCTGTTTTTTATTATTATCTGTCATACGTCTACTTATTAATTAGGCTGCAGGTGCAGCTTTTTGGGGTTGTGAGGCAATCTTATCAATGATGCCGTATTTCAAAGATTCTTCAGGGTTCATATAGTAATCCCGTTCAGAATCTTCGATGATCTTTGTAACTGGGTTACCGGTTCTTTCGCTGATAATTTGAGCGCAGATGTCTTTCAATATCAGAATCTCTTTTGCTTGGAGTGCGATATCGGCAGAAGTTCCGCCGACTCCGCCAGAAGGCTGGTGGATCATAATACGGCTGTTGGGAAGGGCAAATCGTTTCCCTTTGGTTCCAGCGGCCAAGAGCAGCGCTGCCATGGAGGCGGCTTGTCCCAAACAATAGGTATTGATGTCGTAGCCCATGAAACGCATGGTGTCGTAAATTGCAAGACCGGACGAAATATAACCGCCAGGAGAGTTGATATAGAGGCTGATGTCTTTTTTAGGATCGTCAGCACGGAGGAAGAGCATCTGAGCAATGACGGTATTGGCAACGCCGTCATCGATTTGAGTGCCTAAAAAGATAATCCTGTCTTTCAAGAGTCGTGAGTAGATGTCCATGGCTCTTTCGCCACGGCCTGTGTCTTCGATTACATAGGGGACTTGATACATACAATTCCTACTTTTAAATTAGACCCGAGGCAGCATGCGAAGCAAAATATCAGACTCGGGTTTTAGCAGTATATTGCCGATTGAATGGTTATTGCGCAATAGCGCTGTAAATTTATGCTACCGTTGCATGGGCAATGATAAAGTCTTCGGCTTTTTCAAGGAGGAGGCGTGAGAACGCTTCTGCTTGATGAACTTCCGTGTTTTCTTGAGGATGGAAATCTCTTCGTTCTCCCAGCAGCATGCCCAGTGGTGTTTCAGGTGCTTTTGGAAGATCTTTTGGAGAAATAGTGATCTTGGCATCGGATAAGATCTTACGGCAAAGATAAAACATCCGAACAGCTTTTTCAGATTGTTCAGCAACCGAGGCCACGGATCTTTTTTTAGCTTCAGCAGTCATGCTGTTCCAATGCTGGAGGTATTCTTGGTCCTGAAGGAGTTGTTGCATGCGGAAGCGAACTTCTCTATCGATCAAGCTCATCGGAACATCAAAGCTGTATTTTTCTAAAAGCACATCGCTGACTTCTTCGCGGAGTTTTTCTTGGACATGGCCATCGGCTTTTTGGTTCAGAAGCTGCTCGACATTCGTGCGCATGATATCGACGGAAGGAGCACCGAGTTTGCGGGCGAATTCGTCGGTGAATTCAGGCATGGTGGCTTCTTCTACCAGTTTAATTGCAATGCGGACTTTTTTCGGTTTGAGCTCTTCTTTATCTTTTTTCGAAGCATCTTCGTCAGGAATGCTGACGCCTTCTAACACTTCTCCCTGCTTACGGCCTAAGATTAGATCTTTCATCCACTTGGCCATTGAGCGGTCGGTGACTTCAAAACGGACATCGGCAAACAGTTTGCGCGGAGGTTCTTCATCGATGACGTCGACATCTAAGATGACGAAATCATTTTCTTGGATTGGTCTGTCCATTTTTTTCCACTCAGCAAAGAAAAGCTGGAGCTGGCGCATCGTTTCATTGACTTTGTCTTCATTGACAGCAGGACGTTCCACTGATTTTAAGGTGATGTCTTTTGGATTGATTTGAGGAATTTGGGGCTCTGTCTCAAAGAAAAGGATCAAAGAAGATCCTTCTTCCATCGAATGGCTTTTCATGTTGTAGCCGATCTTAGGCTCATTATTAAGGAGAGGGATGTTGACCAGCTTAATACTGTCTTGGAAAGCTAGATCAGCGATCGCTTTTTGCCATTCTCCATCGATTTGTTTGGAATAACTTTTTTCAACTAGGGCTTCAGGAGCTTTTCCTTTACGAAAACCTGGAAGCGTCACTTCTTTGCCGATGATTTTAACGGCGTTACGATGAGCTTCTTTAACAATGGTGGGCTCTGCATGGACTTCAAGTTCGACTTTGCAATTGGGTTTAAAGTGGACTTTGACTTTAAGGTTTTCGTTTGAAAACTCGAGAGGAGCTTGTGTCTCTACCTTTTGTTCCATGACCGTCCTTTATATATAAGAGAATGAAAAAATTAGCGGGCGAAGAGGCTCGAACTCTCGACCCTCACGTTGGCAACGTGATGCTCTACCACTGAGCTACGCCCGCATGGGGGCCAAGTATAGGGGCAAAAGTGCATTTTCAGCAACTTATTAGGCTATATTCATTTTTTTTTGAGAAAATTTCTATCGACCGAGGATAGCTTCACGCATTCTTTGAGCAGTCTCTTTTGCCTTTTTCGCATCTCGATTAATTTGATTTGAAAGCATCCGCATCATATTTGAGAGGAGCTGGGAGGCATATTTGCTTAAGACTTCTGGATTTACTTGTGGGAAAAACCGCTGCATTGACTTGACCCAAGAGCTGTCCAGAGACATCGGAGGTCCTGGAGGCATCTCTCCTTTATCAAAAATAGTTGGCGTTCCTTGCGGCTGCTGTAAAGGTGAAATATCCATGTAACCAGAATAGGTAGAAGGATCTATCCTGACAATAAAAAAAACAATTTTGGCCTCATCTTAATGAATCTTTGACACTGCTCTGTAAACATAAAATTTTTTGTTGCGAGAGTTTAAAAAATAAAGTAAAACACAAGTTCAACAGACGAGTTGTGTGGCCCTTTGTTCGGAATTTTGTTGGCGAAAGCGGTCCACAACTTATCGCATTGTTTAATAGGTAAAAAAATGTTGAATTTTCGAAAGCTTAGACAAGATTTTGCGTCAGGAATTGTGAAAGAGGGAAAAGAGCTCTTTGACAAACAAAAAGTTGTAGCCGCAAAAATTTTGCATCTTGACCACCGGATCGTTAGGATCAGCGGACGAGTTCAAGGTCAGTATGAAAATCATTATGAAAGCGAAATTGAAATCGACCGTCTGGAGTGCGAGACCGTCGATTCTGATTGCGATTGTCCTTATAACTACGACTGCCAACATTTGGCCGCGCTGATTTTTTATCTGGAAGAGCGACTCGATG
>CAZFXE010000133.1:0-3217 GCA_964522945.1 uncultured bacterium | reverse complement strand
AACTGCGTGCTTCAAGCGATGGCTTTCAACTACCGCGGCCGTAAGCAATGCAAACGGGATTTCCGTAGCCTCTGGATCAATCGCCTTGGCGTCGGTGCAAAAATGCACGGACTGTCATACAGCAGATTGATTGACGGGCTGAAAAAAGCCGGTTGCGGACTCGACAGAAAAGTCCTTTCCGAAATGGCGATTAAAGATCCTGCAGGATTTGCTGTTGTTGCAATGAAAGCTAAGCAAGCCCTCGTATAGTAACTGTTTTAGGAGTTATGCAAGAAAAAATCGGAGTTCTGCGCCAGCAGTTCAAAACTGAGCTCTCGACGGTCAAAGATACAAAAGACGTCGAGCAGCTCAAGATTCGATTTTTGGGAAAAAAAGGGCCTGTTCAAGATCTCATGAACGCTCTGAGGGAATCTCCCTCCGATCAGCGTCCTCTCCTTGGTAAACAAATCAACGATTTAAAAACTGAGCTCTCCCAGCTCTGCGATCAGGCTCTTGGCAGCTTCCATGAAGCTGAACTTGCCAGCCGCATCTCTGACGAAAAAATCGATGTGACCCTTCCTGGCCGCCGCCGTTTCATGGGAAGAAAACATCCTCTCACTGCACTCCTCGATGAAATCATTGAAATCCTCTCTGGCATGGGCTTTTCTGTCCAATACGGCCCTGATATGGATTCCGACTGGTACAACTACGAAGGACTTAACTTTCCACCCGATCATCCAGCTCGCGAGATGCAAGATACGTTCTACATCGACGCTAAGATGCTGCTCCGCTCCCATACTTCTAATACTCAGCTCCGCGTCATGGAAAAAAATACTCCTCCTATTCGAATCATCGCTCCTGGCACCGTCTACCGAAACGAAAACATCAGCTCACGCTCCCACGTTTTCTTCCACCAAGTCGAAGGACTCTATGTCGATAAAAACGTCTCATTTGCCGATCTCTTTGCAACAATGGAAGAATTCTGGAGTAAAGTCCTCCGTAGAAAAGTTGAGACCCGTTTCCGTCCTAGTTACTTTCCTTTCGTAGAACCAGGTCTTGAAATCGACATCCGCTGCACTAATTGCGAAGGCAAAGGCTGCCGCCTCTGTAAAGAGTCAGGCTGGCTAGAAGTTGCCGGCGCCGGCATGGTCCATCCTGAAGTTTTAAAAAATGGCGGCATCGATCCCGAAATCTACTCCGGCTACGCTTGGGGAATGGGCATCGAGCGGCTTGCGCTTCTCCGTTACAACATCAATGATATCCGTCTCTTTGCCGAGAACGATTTCCGTTTCCTCTCTCAATTCTAAATCTTTCCTCTCAAGCAAAAGCATCGGTTTTTCTAGGGCGGAGATTTCTGCAATTGTCTCTAAAAAAAACCCACTCCACGTTTCCATGGAATGGGATCTACAAACAGCTTTTTAGTTTAAAAGCTGCTATATTCTCCTTTTTGTCTTTCCTCATATTTGGCGTGAGCATAGTCATAGCCCATACCGAGAAGTTTCATCAGGCCGAAAGTCCCCATGGTGTAAAGCGTTGCGCAGCCAAGCTTCACAGGAATTCCTTGAGAATAAGCAACGATCCACGCTAGAGCCATCGGAGTCAGATAGCTAACCACATGAGAATTAATGAGGTCTTTTCTTTGTGTGCGTGTACACCCATTGATTCCATCAGTGACTCTCTCATGTATTGGTATTAGAGCAGTCTTGATAAAGAACGACAGCCCGACATATTTAGCAACAGCTACGGTTCCATGAAAAGTCGCATCCAATGCAGCATTTGCAAGAGGACTCTTTTGGGAAGCAAAATAATGAACGCCCCCAGCCAAGCCTGCTGCTATAACAATAACAGCGCTGTTTGTGTAGAGCTGATGGCTAACCTCATTACACAAGTCCTCAACTTTCTCAAGCAATTGTGCCAAATATTCTGAAAGAGGGTTAGAGGGAACGTTAGGTGACGGGAAACCTCCGTCTCTAGCATTTGTTAGATGAGGTTCATTCATTTGAGTATAGCTGCTCTGTTGAAAGTTGTATGGTTGCTGACCTCGAGCATATCCGTGTGTTGTTTGTGACATATATTGCCTCTGAGTTAAGGGTTAAAAAAACGTAGCGATTGTTGCATGTCAATCGATTTTTTTGCATCTTTTTTTGATTGGAAGTTGTCTCTGTCCCAAGAACAATTTCTGTTTTCTTTCATAATTTTAGAGTAGACGTTCCAAAAAAAATCCCATTCCACGTTTCCATGGAATGGGATCTGAAAAATTAGAACTATGTGCCAAAGTGTAGTCCAAACCAGGTAGGCTTCTTGTCAATATCAGGATAGAGCTTAGCCAGGAAGGGGTACGGAACACCGAAAGACGCTACTAAGAAAGTGAAGCCCTGAGCTGCAGAAAGGTCGGGTAATTTCCAGACAGCAGTGGTGAACATCACGGTAATAAAACCGGTATAGGTAAGGTTTATCAAATGTCTCCACTTTCTAGTATCGTTATTGTGCGCTAGCATCCACTCAGGTATGACTTCTAAGAAGAAAGCTCGAACAAAACAATAGACAGTTCCGCCTACGCCCACAAAGGTCGTAGCAGAAATCGCCAGACTTTCTTTGTCTAGTACGTAGTACAGAGGAACAAACACCGCAGTCATGGCAATAAACGTATGAGGCATTCTGACTAGAAATCGTTGAAAGATAGTAGAGATCATTATCGGAATGGTCACGCCCGAATTGGATCTGCCTCCAGAACTAGGTATAGGATCATCATCCGGCGAGCCTTTTGGTTTAATTGAATTGTTCACAGTAGAAGAATTGATTAGAGGAGGGTTGTCTGTAGAATTTGAGCTGTTACGAACTCCTGTAATCTCGAACTGAGTAATACCGTTTTCATCGGTGTCGGCTGATGAAATGCAAGAGCCTGAGTTTGCTATCCCTTGAGAAGGCCTGTCTTGCGCAGAATTACGACGTGGAGATGTAAAGGTGTTTACTGTGGTGCCGACTGTTGTTGTACCTGTTGTTAAACTTGTCATAATATCCTCTTGTTAAAGGTTTCTGCTAGCGGAGTATAAGGATCGTGTAGATTTCAAGCAAATTTTTTATTATTATCTTTGAAAAGAATTTTATAGATCTCTTCAGAAACAAAAAAAATCTCGAAGTGGTTGAGATTTAAGAATTCACTTCTTATAATAATCCGCTCAGTGGAAGAGTGGCAGAGTGGCCGATTGCGGCAGTCTTGAAAACTGTTGTTGGGCAA
>CAZFXE010000132.1:0-3232 GCA_964522945.1 uncultured bacterium | reverse complement strand
AATCAATGGAAGCAGATATCGGACTAATTGGACTGGCTGTCATGGGACAGAATCTCGTGATGAATATGAACGACCATGGCTTTAATGTAGCTGTATTCAACAGGACGGTCTCCAAGGTAGATGCTTTTCTAGCCGGGCCTGCAAAAGGCTCTAAAGTTATTGGCGCCCATACCCTTAAAGATTTTTTTGCTCAGCTCAAACGGCCTCGTAAAGTGATGCTCATGGTCAAAGCGGGTGCTCCTGTTGATGAACTAATAGAAGAATGCCTTCCGTTTATGGAGAAAGGGGATATTTTAATCGATGGCGGCAACAGCCACTACGTCGATACCGACCGAAGAGAGAAGGAACTCAGTGCAAAAGGAATTTTATTCATCGGAGCGGGGATCTCTGGAGGCGAAGAAGGAGCAAGACATGGTCCTTCCATTATGCCGGGGGGAAGCAAAGACGCTTGGCCTTTTGTGAAACCGATTTTTCAAGCGATTGCTGCGAAAGCCGATGACGGCAGTCCTTGCTGCGAATGGGTTGGAGATGGCGGAGCTGGACATTATGTGAAGATGGTCCATAACGGCATCGAATACGGCGATATGCAATTGATTAGCGAAGTCTATCAGATCTTACGAGACCTCGTTGGAAGTTCTTCAAAAGAGCTTCAGGAAATTTTTACTGAATGGAATAAAGGCGAGCTTAATAGCTATTTAATTGAGATCACAGCCCATATCTTTGGATTCCGAGACACCGATGGAAATCTGCTCCTCGATAAGATTTTGGATGTGGCGGGGCAAAAAGGGACCGGCAAGTGGACCGGCATTAGTGCATTGGATCTGGGTATTCCTGTAACGCTCATTGCAGAAGCTGTCTTTGCTAGATGCCTTTCTTCGTTAAAAGATGAAAGGATCCAGGCTTCTGTTCTCTATGGTTCACCGAAAAATCCTTTGAAGGTCAATGTCGAGTTCTTTGTCGATAAGGTCAGAGATGCCTTGTATGCCGCTAAGATTGTCAGCTATGCCCAAGGGTTTATGTTGATGCGTGCGGCAGCAACGGAGATGAAATGGAACCTGAATTTCGGCAATATCGCTCTTCTTTGGAGAGGTGGATGTATTATTAGAAGCCGTTTCTTGGGAGATATTCAAAAAGCGTATGCGGACAATCCTAACTTGCCAAGTCTTCTGCTAGCGCCGTTCTTCCACAAGGAAGTCAGCCGGTGTTCTGAAGGCTGGAGAAATGTTGTGGCTGCTGCAGTCCAATCGGGGATTCCGGTGCCGACGCTAGCCGCAGGTATTACGTTCTTAGATGGTTACACTTGTGCAAGACTGCCTGCAAACTTGTTACAGGCGCAGAGAGATTTCTTTGGCGCTCATACGTATGAACGAGTTGATCAGCCGCGTGGAAAGTTCTTCCACACGGAATGGCTTAGTTAACGTTTTTTGCGAAAGTAGAAAACCATACCGGCTCCGACAACAAGAGCAACGATTCCGCCGATCCGGCATCGATTTGCGACCATGGTATAATATTCAACCGTGTTTTGCCCTTCATTGATCTGCTGCTGGGCTCCAGATGTAATTCCTTTGCCAACATCCTTTGTATAGGGACTCATGTTGAAAAGACTGTTCATTTGGTTGACTTTTTTTTGACCGCTTAAGATCTGCAGATTGCCTTCTGCGACTTGCTCATTGATGTAATGGGCTAAGTAAAGAAGACCAAGACCACCAACAAAAATGATTCCACCTAAAACTTGCTTTACGTTCACAATTAACCTCACTCAAAGCTTTAATCCTTAATTCTCAAAAAAAGCAAAAATTGTAAAGAAATAATTTTGACTATTGACGAATATGGCCGTAACGCTGTAGCATTACAACTGTATGGAAAAAGACTGGAAAGATTTTGTAAAACTTTGCTGTAAGCTCAAATTAGAGAAAGAGTTAGAAAATCTATTCGATCTTTTTTTCACTTTAGAAGAGAAAGAGCTTTTGGCATCGCGTTATGTGGTTATTAAAGCTCTTTTGGAAGATAAATTGACCCAGAGGGAAATTGCTGAGACGTGCCAAGTCAGCATTTCTCAAATAACTCGAGGGTCGAACGCGCTGAAGATCATTGATCCTAAGCTTAAAAAGTTTTTAGAGTCACAACTATGAAACATATGTCTTTCTTAAATTTTGTTACTTTCTTTCGCTGGCGGCGCTAACGCGTTTTAAGCTGGTTTATTCAATTTAACAAAATTTTGGAGAGATTTTATGAAGTATTTCATTCTTGTTTTTGTTCTCATTTGTCTAGCAACTGTCGGTCTTTTTACGTTTAAGAAAGAGGAATGCAAGATTGCTATTCTGACACCTACCACGCATCCGAGCTTAGAGCAAATCGAAAAGGGATTTGTCGATACGATGGAAAAAAAGTGCCGGCAGAAGTTCACGGTTAAGACTTATAACGCACTCGGGAATAAGACGTTGATGCGAAGCGAAGCCGAAGAGATTGCTTTAGGAGACTATGATCTTGTCTTTACCATTGCAACGCAAGCTACCCGTACAATGAAAGAAGTGTTTGAGAAAAAGAAGCTATCAACGCCGATTGTTTTTTCAGCAGTCGAGTTTCCATTAGAGATGGATTTGGTAGCCTCGGAGGCATCGTCTGGCAATCAAGTCACAGGCGTGAAAGAGACAACTGATTTTGCCAAAGAGCTGGAAATCTTAAGGAATAAAGCTAAGGCAGTGCTGCTTGTCTACGATCCGTCTTCAGTTAGCCTGACTTCCAATAAAGAAAAAATTGAAGCGATTTTGACCAGCATGGGGATCAAACTTAAAACGGTAGAAATTTTCAAGACGAATGAAATTCTCTTGAAAACAGCTCCATTTGTTGAAGATGCCGATGCCGTTTTGGTGATCAAGGACAACACCGTAATCTCAGGGCTTGATGTACTAGTCAAGCTCTGCGATCAAAAAGGCAAGCTTTTAATTGCCAGCGATCTTGATTCAGCAGAAAGGGGAGCTGCGTATGCCTATGGGGTCAGCGAGCTGATCTACGGAGAAGAAGCGGCTAAGAAAGCTCTTTTGATTTTGGATGAACATAAGCTTCCAAGAGATATTCCCATCACAACGCCGCCTTCCGAGGCGTTTGTTTTTAAAATCGACGAAAAGCGGATGAAGGAGATCGGATTGCTGCAGGAGCTGAAACATGATTGAATCAATTTTTCATCAGATTCTTTTATTTTTTCCGCTCATCCTGGGAGCCTATCTGTCAA
>CAZFXE010000131.1:0-3238 GCA_964522945.1 uncultured bacterium | reverse complement strand
CAAGAGCTTTCCCCTTCTCGCCAGCATCGCGATAGTTTTCCGCGAGATAAAAGGCATAGCGCTGATTCTGAGGATCGTCTTTTAACGCTTTTTCCAAGAGCTTCACGTTATTCCAGGCTTTTTTGACATCCTGGACGTTTACCCTCCCTCCGTTCAATAAACTGCGAATGCCCAGTAAAGTTGCCTTTGTATGGGGTTTTTCACAGTCGAGGTATTCATGTGTTACACCGATCCATTTGAGGGGTAAATCGGCTTTTACAAGGAGGGGCCTCAGGGAAGAGAAATTGGATGTTCCTTGCCATGAGTAATAGATATCTTTATCTAGCACAGGAAGTTTGAAATCTTTTTCCAACATCAACACGTCTTGGGCGTCGAGGAATAGAAGATAACCTCCCTGGCTTTTCGCGAGTTCCAACGCCTCAGTCCTATTTTCTCCAAAATTCTTCCAGGTTTTCTCGTAGAGTACACCAGGAATCCCTTGCAGTTGTCCTCGAATGAGATCTTGCGTGCCATCCTTAGAACCTAGGTCGACAATCACCCACGAATCGATGAGGGGTTTGACTGAATCCAAACAAGGTTTAATTGTATCTGCGTGGTTTTTGACGATCATATTGAGGCAAATTTTCTCCTTAGCAACCAAGAAGAAAGGCAACAGAAGGAAAAAAAGGAAACGCGTCATAGGCTGTCTTGAAGGGCGTCAGGGATTTCAATCGGATACTCAGTGCTAAAAATGCTTTTGTCTTCCTGTCGCAGGGTGAAGCGCGCCCTGTAGGTTCCCCGTTTGACAGAAGTGACATCGACGTCGAACTTAGCAGAGCAAAGGGGATGCAATATTCTCTGTTCTCCAGGGTAGGTGTTAAGACGTTCCCCTTTTTCGTTCAAAAGCTCAACAAAGGGTTTGATTCTCAGCGACAAAGTTCCTGTGTTTTCGATGTCAAAAGCGAGCTTTTTCTCAACGCCCAAAAGTTCCACCCTTTTGTCCATCACCCGGAGATTGTAGAACCCCTTATTTCCCACTTGTGTGATGATTTGAAAAGCAAATCGCTTAACAGGTCTTATTTCAGTGCCGTCTGGAGAGAGCAAGGAGTCACGTGGTTCATCCGATTGGAACATCAGAACGCTCCAATACGATCCTTGCAATGAAGGGTCTTTGGGAACGCGGACTATGTAGTGAAAGGGACATACCGTAAGAGGAGGAATTTCCAGGTGGGTATACTTACTGTCCACCCAAGCTGCGTTAGATCTTTCCCAAGATCCAACATCGAGGAACAGAGTCTCTTCTTTGAGATTGAATATGAAGTCTTTTGGATATACCTCAACTCGAATCGGTTTGTCAGTTGTGTTCATGAGCGCTAGATAGCCATCTACCTCACCACCCGCGTTTATGCAATCTGTATGATACAGATCATCTAGCATAACTAACCCTTGGTCTGCCAAAAGCGGAACGAGAACAGTTAAAAGGAGGAGCATGTACAGCATAGAGTAAAGATTTTCAGGCAACAAACAATTTTATGCAAAGGAAAATCGACTTTTTGGTATAAGTTTCCCTGCATATGAATTGGGTTCTTCTTCTTGCTGGTTTGATGGCTTGGGTCAACGCGTTTTGCTTCATCGAAGCAGGTGAAGAGCGCCTCCTTATGGAGGTTCTTTGTCCTGAAGAGGATCTTGAAGAGTGTTCTCTTGCAGAAATTCTCTGTTCTAGCGAGGACCCCAAAAACATCTCTTATTACGGTTCTAACTACATGATCAGCCGTGGCTCCGATTTTGGTGGTTCCCAAGATGAGTATCTTTTTTGGTCTCGGGTGAGTATTGTAAAAGCCAGGAAAATGATTGAGGAGAGTCCAAAAAATCAGGAAACTCTTTCATTGTTATTCTCTCAAGTACTGGAGTTCTTGGCGCAAAGGAGACGCCAGCTTGCCTTCGACCACAAAACTCCAGCTGCCGGGGAATTTGGTTCCAGAAGGGATGGCGCGTTATTTGCGCAACTTTCTTACACACCTTTTACTAGAGGATATCGGGAATACGGTCAGCAAATTTTGAGCTCCCTCAAAGAAGAGCTATCTAAAATGGAGAAAGATGATAAGCGCTTCATTCAGAAAAGACGCTTTACTGAGGATTGCTCTTTCGGATTGCGTTCTTCCTTGGAGATTCAAGTTTTTGACCCAAAAGACATTAAGGAACAGGGCTTATTGGAACTGGCGTTCTCCGGATTACCTCCTGGTTTTCCTATCGAATTGTGCAACAGAAACCTGAAGAATGAAGAGGACCAGGCGCGATTGCGCGCCGCTCTACGAGATCTTAAGAAACAAGACCCGCTCTGTCACGCTCGCTTGAGAATCATGTCCATGATAGTATACCTAATGAAGATCTATCCGTCTCCCTTCAAAGCGGGGCAAAAGGAAGGCGAACTGGAATGGGTCGGAGACCTCGCGAATCTAAAATCAACATATGTCTTAGCAACGATCCATTGTGAAATTGGTGGGAGGATGTTGCCTATCTACCAATATCTCACATGGATCTACCGGGATCCGGATCATCCAGAAGAGGATTTTTTAGAGAGAATGTTGCGCTGCTCTACCGTTACAATCATTCACCAAGAATATGATTACGTAGAAGAAACCTTACAGGGGGTGGCTAAGACTTTTGCGAAAGCTGTTTTATGGGATCAAAAAGATCTTTCCGAGTTGAAAAAGGAGATGGCTCTTCTGCGTTATGGTTTAGCATGTATGCCCTTTGGAAGGGGGAGCGCTGCTATTTCAGAGTGGCTTGAAGCGGCTATTTACGAATATCACGGAATTCGATACAAGATCGATCCGAATCGGCTCGTCGACCTGGAGGTTTACGCGAACCCGCTTTTTGCCAACTTCTACAAGGCGTACGGCTCTATGGTGCAGCTCGAAAAAGGGATGCCTTGCAAAAAATAATTGAAAAATCCAAAATATGCAGCCATGTTAGTTCATCTTCTCATTGTATTTTTTTTCGTTTGCTCGGTTTTTGCGGACCCGCCTCCACCTAAAAAGTACAACTTGTCTGTCTGTGCTCTTTTTAAAAACGAGGCCCCCTACCTCAGAGAGTGGATCGAATACCATCGGCTAATAGGGGTTGATCACTTCTACTTATACAATAGTGGAAGCCTGGATCCATTCAGAAGGGTGTTGGGGCCCTATGTTCGCTCTGGTATTATCACGCTGATTCATTGGCCAGATTGGGCGCCTGCAGATTCTGAAAACGAAGATCG
>CAZFXE010000130.1:0-3257 GCA_964522945.1 uncultured bacterium | reverse complement strand
ACCAGAAGGATTTTGTAAAGCTTTCTTCGGCATGCTCTTCATCATATCCTTCATTCTTTTGAAACCTTTGATGAGCCGGTTCACATCATCGACCGTTGTTCCGCTGCCACGGGCCATTCTCCAACGTCTTGATGGAACGAGCTCTACTTGCTCTAATCTTTCACTCGGTGTCATCGATAAAATAATCGATTCAACTTTTTGGAACTCCCCTTCGGATTTATCGAGATCAGGAAGGTCTGGGAGTCCAGGAATCATCTTCAAAATCCCTTTCAAAGATCCCATTCTCTTAATAGAAGCCATCTGTTGTAAGTAATCGTCGTAAGTAAAAGAGGCTTTCTTGATTTTTTCTTCTAATTTTTGGGTCTGCTTGTCATCGAATTCTTCTTTAGCTTTCCGCACGAGGTTGACCACGTCACCCATGCCTAAGATACGATCGGCCATCGACTGAGGATTGAACGGCTGCAGGTCGGCAATTCTTTCTCCTACCCCTTCGAACTTGAGCGGCTTTTGGGTCACTTCGCGGATGGAGATTGCAGCACCGGCACGGGAACTTCCATCGAGCATGGTGAGGATGGTTCCAGTGATCGATACTTGTTTGTCGAATTCAACGGCTGTTGTAACAGCGTCTTGGCCTGTAGTGCTATTAGCTACAAAGAGAATCTCTTGAGGATCTAACGCTTTTTTAATTGCAGAAAGCTGATCCATCAGCTCTTGATCGATATGCAAACGGCCCGCTGTGTCGACAATCAGAACATCGAATCCCTCAGTTTGGGCTTTTTTCAGCGCTTGTTCTGCAACAGTGACTGGATTAGCCTCTCCGGGAAGCATAAAGACCGGGACATTGATGCTTTGGCAAAGAGTTTGGAGCTGGGCTATTGCAGCTGGGCGCTGCAGGTCGCAGGCTGCGACGAGGACTTTTTTCTGGTGTTCTTTTTTCTGGAGGTGGTGGGCAAGTTTAGCGGCGGTCGTTGTTTTACCAGACCCTTGAAGTCCGCAGAGCAAAATCACAGAAGGTGAACCTTTTAACTGAAGAGGAACTTCTTCGGCTCCCATGAGCGTAATCAATTCATCATGAACGATTTTGATGAACTGGTCTCCAGGAGAAACCGCTTTGATCACAGCATCGCCGACGGCTTTTTCTTTGACCTTTTTGACAAAGTTTCCGACAACCGTGAAGTTGACGTCGGCATCGAGCAGGGCCAAGCGGACTTGCCGGACTGCATCGGAGATATTATCTTCCGATATCGTCTTCTGTCCCACTAAATGGGTCAGCAAATTCCTGAATTTTTCAGTTAATGTTCCAAACATAATAATTGGAGTACAATCTTACACCAAAAGTCATTCAGTTTCAAGAAAGACTTGTTAGAATGCTAAAGTGATGAAACGGTCATGGGAAGACCAGTCTTGAGTGATTTGCACGCTTTTCCAGACAGAAGGATCGAATAAATTTTTTAATTGGCTTCCCATCCCCGTCCCAATTTCAAAATAAACTTTCCCATTAGGGTTTAAAAAGCGAGGCAGATCAAGAGAGAGTCGTTGATACATTTCAAAGCCGGTAGGTCCGCTTACTAAGGCCGTTTTGGGCTCCCACGCGTGGACTTCGCGGTCTAATCCAGCATAATCTTTTTCAGTGATATAGGGAGGATTGCAAACGATGATGTCAGCTTTGCCGTGAAATGGCCCCAAAAGATCGCCTTGTAACAGTTCGACTTCGACGCCATTTTTTTCAGCATTTTCTTTAGCCACCCTTAACGCTTCAGGGGAAATATCGGATAAAATGACCTTGCAATCAGGTCTTTTTTTCTTCAATGAGATCCCAATGCAGCCAGAGCCAGTGCAGACATCCCAGATTTCTACAGGCGTCTCAGGGAGTTCTTTGAGGATCCGGTCGGCAAGAATTTCTGTCTCCTGACGAGGGATGAGAACGTTTTTGTTCACTTTGAGGCGGCAGTCTAAAAATTCGACCTCTCCGGCAATATACTGCCATGGCTCCCCTTCTGCCCTTCTTTTGATAGCTTCACGAAGCTCAGTCAGTTCGTGTTCAATCAGGGGCCTGTCGAACTGCATATAGAGTTCGATACGGGGAAGTTTTAAGACATAGGAGAGCAATTCTTCGACTTGACGGCGCGGCTTATCGATCCCTTTTTTCTGCAAAAATTCTGACGAAAGTTTTAAAACTTCACCGAGTGTTTTCATCGCCGCTGAGCTTTTGTTGGTGGAAGTAAGATATCAATGCATTGGTAAACTCATCAAGGTCTCCATCGAGCATAGCAGTGAGATTATAGAGAGTGAGATTGATGCGATGGTCCGTGACGCGGTTTTGTGGAAAATTATAGGTGCGGATCCTTTCAGAACGATCACCGGATCCGACTTGAGAAGATCTCAGTGACGACATTTCATGATGGGCTTTGCGCCGTTTTTCTTCGATAATTTGTGCCGCGAGAAGCTTCATCGCCTTGGCTTTGTTCTTGTGCTGGCTGCGCTCGTCTTGGCAAGTGACGACAGCGCCTGTTGGAACGTGGGTAATCCTAACAGCAGAATCAGTGGTATTGACGTGCTGGCCGCCAGCTCCGGAAGCGCGATAGGTGTCGATGATCAGGTCTTTTTCATTGATCTCTAATTGTTCTTCTTCGGTCGGCTCAGGAAGCACAGCAATAGTGACTGCTGACGTATGGATCCTGCCTTGAGCTTCGGTATCTGGGACGCGTTGAACACGGTGAGTTCCGGCTTCATATTGAAGGTGACGGAAAACATTCGGGCCGGAGAAGACCATGATGTACTCTTTAAATCCCCCTCTTTCAGACGGGGCTGCAGAGAGAGTTTCATATCTCCAACCTTTGGTATCTGCATAGCATTTGTACATCCGGACGCAGTCGCCGACAAAAAGTGCGGCTTCGTCCCCGCCGGTTCCAGCGCGGATTTCCATGATGACGTTACGACTATCGAATGGGTCAGGAGGAACGAGAAGGTTTTCTAGTTTAAGACGGAGTTTAGGAAGAGAGGCATGAAAGAGTTGAATTTCCCCGCGGATCATCTCGATAAGCTCGGGGTCGGATTCAGAGCGGATCAGCTTTTCATCTTCTTCGAGATGCTTTTCAGTCTCTTGGATTTTGCCCCAGACTTCCTTAATTTCAGAAAGATAGGAATGTTCCTGGGTCAGCTCCCGATATTGTTTTTGATTCGCGAGCACATCGGGATGGCCTAAAAGCTCTTCGACCTTCTCGAAACGTTCGAGAAGCTCGCGAATCCGACGTTCC
>CAZFXE010000129.1:0-3291 GCA_964522945.1 uncultured bacterium | reverse complement strand
AACTCGAAAAATGGCAGCAATACTACGTCGAAAGGATGAGAATCCGGATCATTGAGTGGCTCAGATCCCAGGAATTCGTCTTTGTCTTCGAAGAAGACCTGGATATTCCTAAAATTGTCATGGAAAAGGTCAAACAGCAGCTTTTTGATGTTAAAGTCGGAAAAGATGTCGCGGGGGCACGTGAAGTTTTATCTCAAAAAGCCAAAACTTACTACTCAAATGAAGCTCTCAATCCACGTCCTAAACGCGGCCGTCCTCCGAAACAACAAGTTAAAATCGAAGTCGAACCGCAGCTGACAGGGGATATCTATACAACTGTTCCTCCAGTCTGCCGCATGTTCCTATATCTTCCAGATATCAGTACAGCTTCTGCAGTCACATTCTCTTCCCGTTACGGATCAGAAGCCGAACTGCTTGCCAATTTACGTGGAACAACACGTGTCAAAGTCGACACCAAGCTCGAAGCGCTGTCACAGCGGTTGGAATCTCTCCGCCAGCTGTCTGGCAGACTATCCGGCATTGAAGATATCGTGGGCGAAAGAGATCAAAAATTTTTCAAAGCTGTTGCTCAAAATGAACCGATTGTAAGCCTTGAATCTGATGACGAATCTCCAAAGAAGCGGGGTCTTCTCGATGTGGTCAAGGGTTTCTTGCCGCGGCGTAAAGAGAAAAAGCCAGAAGGCGAAGAATCTCAAGCCCCGAAAGCTCCAACTCAAATGAAAAAAGTAACACCGATTCAATCTAAAAAGAAAAAATGACCCAAACATTGACTGAACAACAGACCGCCAAATCTCCTGTCAAACCTCTGGCCTTAAGGGCCCTTGAGGTGATGTACCTCACGCGCTTCATGGATGACAAGTGCTTTAAACTGTCGCGTCAAAATAAAGGTGGAACTTTTCAGCTCTCTGTTGCCGGTCATGAGCTTATTGGAACAATTTCAGCTTTAAGTTTGATTCCTGGAAAAGACTGGGGTCTTCCTTACTACCGTGACCGAGCCTTTGCATTGGGTTTGGGTTCATCTCTAACTGACCTTTTGGGGGCTTTCTTAGCTCGTGATGTACCCCATCATTCCGGCGGACGGATGATGCCTGAGCACTTTGTACATAAACAACTGCGCATGCCTTGCCAATCGAGCTGTGTCGGATCGCAATTTCTTCAAGCTGTCGGTGTCGCTAAAGGCGTTCAATTCCATGGAAGAGACGATGTCGTCTATGTTTCTGGCGGCGAAGGATCGACATCTCAGGGCGATTTCCATGAAGCTCTCAACTTTTCTTGCCTCCACCGTTTAGGGATTATTTTCGTTATCCAAGACAACGGCTGGGCGATCTCTGTTCCTGTCAAAGACCAAACAACCGGCGGAACCATTGCGAAAATGGCACGCGGTTATCATGGTCTCGATGTCCATGAAATCGATGGCTGTGACTTTGAACAAACTTCTCAAGCACTTACCGAAGCTGTCGCTAAAGCTCGTCGAAAAGAGGGCCCAAGTGTGATCGTTGCGAAAGTCCCTCGTATGGGCGCTCATAGCAATAGCGATGATCCTTTAAAATACCAAGATCCTGAATGCTCGCTCGCTGAAAAAGCCAAAGATCCGATCCCGCGCTTAGAGACCTGGATCGTCGATATGAGCCTTGCAACGCGTGAAGAGATCGAAGAGATGAAGAAACTAGCCTTCACTCAGATCGAGATGGCAGCAGCTGAAGCAGAACAAATTCCTTTCCCTGATGTTTCGACTGCTGTGGATAAAGTTTTTGCACCCACACCTGAAATTGCCTTGAAAGAAGCGTATGCCACAAAAGGGGAGTCGATTGTAATTGTCGATGCTCTAAATCATGCAATCGATGAAGAGATGGAAAAAGATCCCCTCGTTGTCGTTTTCGGTGAAGACGTGGCTCACGGCAAGGGAGGCGTTTTTGGCGTCACTCGCGGCCTGACAGCCAAGTACGGCGTTGAAAGATGTTTTAACTCTCCGCTTGCGGAATCTACCGTGATTGGTGTTGCTCTGGGGATGTCACTTGTCGATGGCATTAAGCCGGTTGCTGAAATCCAATTTGCCGACTATCTCTGGCCGGGCATGAACCAGCTTTTCAACGAAGTCGCTAGCTTCTACTATCGCGCAAATGGCGAGTGGAACTGTCCTTTAGTGATCCGGATGCCTTATGGCGGATATATCCAAGGCGGACCTTACCATTCTCAAAGTATCGAAGCTTATTTGGCCCACTGTCCAGGTTTGAAAGTCGTCATCCCAAGTAATACTGCCGATGCGAAAAGACTTTTAAAAGCTGCAATCCGCGATCCAAATCCTGTTGTTTTCTTGGAACATAAAGGCCTCTACCGTCAGAGAGTCTTCTGCGCACGTCCTGAACCTGCAGATGAAGAGCTCCTTCCTTTGGGTAAAGCAAAAGTCGTCCGCGAAGGATCTGATGTGACGATTGTCGGCTGGGGTATGATGGTCGTAATGGCCTCTGAAGTCGCAGAAATCCTTTCTAAAGAAGGGATTAACGTCGAGATCATCGATCTTCGTACGATTGTTCCTTTTGATATTGAGACAGTCTTAGCCTCAGTCAAAAAAACCGGTAAACTCGTGATTGCCCATGAAGCAGCGAGAAATAATGGATTTGGTGCTGAGATTGCTGCAAGTATCAGCGAGAAGGCTTTCCAGTTCCTCGATGCTCCGATCGTCCGAGTAGCGGGTAAAGATTGCGCAGTTCCGTATTGCAAGGTTCTTGAAGATGCAGTGCTTCCACAACGATCCGATCTAGAAAAAGCTCTTCGCGAGCTTGCTAGTTATTAATTAATATCCAAAGACAGTTGCGTCGGTGGTTTTTTAAACTTCCGTTTATGCACGCGTGCTTTTTTCACATGTTTTTTCACAGCGGGCCTGAGAAGTTTTTGATTAAGTCTGCTGAGTCTAACGATCTTTTTTTCTAACGTCAGATACCGGTCAGGGGATCTTTGCCACAGCTGGTGCTTTTCAGTGTCATCGATGCTATTATTGAGTTGTAGAAGAGCGTTCAATAACATTTCTTGTTTGTGCTCTAAAGAGATGCACTCGCCATTCTCTTCTTCGCACTCACGAAGTTGATTAGCGTTAGCGATCAGCTCATCGAGCTTTCTTTCCATTTCAGACAAAACCTGAATCGAAGCCATCTCTTCCCCCTTTGAGGTATAAGAGCCTATAGTCGAATTAAGGCTTCGTCGATTTTCGGGATTATTTTGGCCGATTTTCGATTCAAATTGCAGGGGTAATATACGAAAGCTGATATTACCCCTGCAATTTGAATCGAAAAG
>CAZFXE010000128.1:0-3336 GCA_964522945.1 uncultured bacterium | reverse complement strand
CACCAAAAACAGCAAATCGCCCCGCGCCAAAACCCCGGGGTAACCATCTTCCAAAGGGGGCTGTATAAATTCAATACTGACCCATTTGCAAGATCGCAACCGCGGGAATTTTCGCGCAGGTGCAATCTTCTATTTTAGATGAGATGGAGCACTAAGCTTATTATAGATCTCTAGATACTCATCTGCTGACCGGCTCCAGCTATAATCGCATTTCATGCCTTGTTCGATGATTTTAGCCCATTTTGCTTCGTCTTTATAGTATTTCAAAGATCGGTCCAGCGCCCAATCGATGCCTGAACTATCCGGAAAATCAAACACGAAACCGTTCCGCTCACTTTCTGGTTTTTTAGACGTCTCGACATCAAAAACAGAGTCAGCAAGGCCACCAGTAAACCGTACCAAAGGCACGCTGCCATATCTAAGTCCAATCATCTGGCTCAGGCCGCACGGCTCAAAAATAGAAGGGATCAAGATCATGTCGGAAGCGGCATATGTCAAGTGGGCTAGAGACTCGTCATATTCCAAATGGATCAGAGCATTTTTATTTTTGGAAAATTCTTTCTGTAGCGCTTGAAAATGAACGCCCATTTCCGGAGTTGATGGACTTCCCAGTAGAACAAACTGTCCTTCTTTTTCCACCGTTTTCTTAAGGCCATAAGCCATGAGTTCAGGGCCCTTCTGTGGGACTAATCGACTGATCGCGCAAATAAGAGGGCCTTTGGATTCTTGAAGCCCGAATTTTTTCCTCAATTCTGCCTTATTTGCGGATTTGCCTTTCTGTACTGTCGTTATATCATACTTGCTCGGAAGAAGAGGATCCGTTGCGGGATTCCAATATTCAAAATCGATTCCATTGAGGATTCCCTTGAGCTTATTGGAATGCTTTGTCAAAAGCATATGGAGCCCGCAGCCGCCTTCAACGGTTTTGATTTCTTTTTCATAGGTAGGGGAGACGGTCGTAATGAAATCGGAATACTCGATCCCGCCTTTCAGCAAGTTGAGATTGGACGGCAAGAAGGGATCTTGCATTTTTGCAGGGGTTAAATAATCTTCTCCTCTGAGGCCAGCTCTTGTCAGGTTTTGCGGCGAGCATTTGCCTTGATGCTGGAGATTATGGATCGTCATGACAATACCTTTGGTCCTAAATCCAAGGGGGATATACATCTCTTTATAGAGAGGGGCAACTAAAGCCGTCGGCCAATCATGGATATGAATAATATCGGGGTTTTTCCCAGACTTGAACAGGTACTCTAAAGCAGCTCTGGAAAAATAGATAAATCGATCGACATCATCGGGAGATCCATAGATCGATCCGCGGCTGAAATAATATCCGGGATGGTGCGGTTCTAATAGAAGAACATTTAATCCTTGGACCTGTGCAGACCAAATTGTATTATGATACCGATAAGGCCCATCGAATGACCACAGCTCGCGAAACTCAGGTTTTAAGTTTTGCAGAGAGGTGTAATCGAGGCAGTCGTACTTAGGGATTAAAATTTCGACGGTATGCCCTTTTTTTTGAGTCTCTCGTGCTAGGCCGAAGACAACATCGGCCAGACCGCCGACTTTAGCGATAGGGGCAAGTTCCGAAGCGATATGGATAACGTGCATGATTCCCTTCGTATTACATTTTTGAAAAAAAAGGAATAAGATGTTTCCTCTAGTGATCTCTTTTTACACCAAAGACACTCCTTACCAGCTCGATGCACATCATTTGATTGCTTCTTGCGATAAGTTTGCGCTCGAGCATCATATTGAGGGGATTGATTCGCATGGCTCATGGGAGCTCAACTGCGCTTACAAACCATTTTTTATCGCAGAAAAACTTCGGCAATTTGAACGTCCAGTTCTTTGGGTCGATGTAGATGCATTATTTGTGCAAAAACCAAAAACTCTTAAAGTTTTTGAAAAAGATTTCGCTGTATATTCTCAAACTGACTTAAACCCAGACCATCCATCTAAAATCCGATCAGGCACGATCTTTGTCAATTACTCAGAAAAAGGGATGGGTGTTTTAAAAAGCTGGGCTCAGGAATGTCAAAGGCTTTTGGTCGACCCACGACGGACAGAAGAGTTTTGGGATCAGATTGCTTTGAGAAATGTCTATCTGGCCGAAAAGAATTTAGGCCGCCTTCCGTTATCTTATATAAAAATTTTGGGACATCCTGTTGACGTGAAGTGCCCCAATCCTGTTATTATCCATTGCCAAGCATCACGCCACGCAAAAAAAGGATAAATTATGAAAAACTGGATTATGGGACTTGCAATGCTCCTACCATCACTGCTGAGAGCAGACATTATTGAGACAACGAATATCGAAGATGTTTATCCTCATGTTGAAGAAGGAACAATTGTTCTTCTCGGCATGACAGATACAATTACCGACTCTGTGTTAAGCTTAGGATCAAAGCCTTGGCGGCAGTACATTCGGAGAAATGTGCGAGCAATCCAAGATTTGGATGGAGCCGGCAATCTCCATGATCAATGGACTTATTACGTAGCGACAAGTATCCCTGTCAAGCCTGTCCAAAAAGAAATCGTCGAATGGATCGACACTTTGCAAAAGAACAATACTCCTGTTTTTTGTTTGACTGGCCGTGGAAGAAATGTCTGGTATGCTTCTATTGTCGGCCACGTCGACAACTTCACCGATTTCCAGCTTAGTAGCATTGGAATAGACCTTAAAAAATCCGAAGTGCCCAAAGAGTTGGAAAAAGCCGACCCTCAAGTGTTCCATAACGGTGTATTTTACACCGGGCCTTACACCAAGGGCGCATTCATTGATAAAATCCTACAAGAGACAGGCTACCAGCCTAAAAAAGTTATTGTAGTCGATGATAAGTGGAATGAGCTCCAATCTGTTCATGAAAAACTCACAGAAGCCGGGATTCCCCATGTTTGCGTTCTCTATCAGCGCGCTGAAAAAGAACGTAAAAACTTTAATCCTCTTGTTGCCATGCTTCAACTAGAGTCTCTCTTCGAAACAGGAGTTCCCCTCTTAGAGGATGAAGCCATAGAAAAAGCTAAGTCAGAAACGGCCACGGCGGACGAACTTTTCAAAAAGTTCGTTGAGAAGTACGGCTACTTGAACTAATTATTTTCAAACCCGGTAAGAAATTGCCGGGTTTTCTCACTTTGTTCATATTCTTTTCTTGAATCAAAGAAATTCTATTAAAAAAGCCAATTGGGCCAGTTGATTTAAAATGCTGTGTTCGAGTAGCATTGTCGGTCTTTAGAGAACGATCCCAGATTGTAGAAGTCTGTATTGTTCTGGAGAGCGGCTGGGGTGTCGCCAAGTGGTAAGGCAGCGGTTTTTGGTATCGCCATTCGAGGGTT
>CAZFXE010000127.1:0-3372 GCA_964522945.1 uncultured bacterium | reverse complement strand
TTTTCCATTTGTTGGTTGAGTTCATTGATGTTTTTTGACGTTTTGAGCATTTTTCTAAATTCAATGCAGGTGTTGCGAAAAGCTCGGTGGGGTTCTTCTCCAGGCGGGCTTTCAAAGCTGGCAGGTAGTTCCATAGTTCCAGATATAAGAAATAGGTGAAGGAAAAAGCAAGTTTATTCTTCGTTGAGCCTGTCTTCAAAGATCTTCAGGAGGCGCTTTAGTTCTGTGCTCGATTCTTGGAACACTTTCTCGGTCGCAGCTTTCTTTTTCTGCTTTTTCTTGACGATTTTGGAAAGGAATTCTTCGATGGTCAAGATGTTTGCGCCTCTTTGCTTGGCTTTACCCAGGAGCTCATAGTCAGAAGAAACGACCGTTTCTTTAGTCGGATTTGCACTGTCAGCAAGCGCTTCTAAGATATAATCATCGGCCGTTTGATTGTGAGGCGTATAAATAAGGGCAAGAGCATCAAAGTTACGGCGGAGGGCTTCCGGAGGATCTTTTTCTCGACCATCGAAGACGACTGTGGCGTTGTATTTCAGAAGAATGATCGATTGGTTGAGCGCAGCGAGAAGCTTTCGTTCGTTTTGCTTCATTTCACGATAGTTTTTCGTGATCCGGAAAAGGAGGTTGTACCCATCGATCCAATAATGCATCTAAGGATTATCAGCCAAAGATTCTAAGAGGAGATGGAGTTTATCTAGAGCTTTGCGGCGGTGGGAGATGCGGTTTTTGACGTTTTCTTCGAGTTCAGAGAATGTTTTTCCGTATTCATATTTGACGAAAAGGCTGTCGTAGCCAAAACCTTTTCCGCCTTTTTCTTCGGTGAGGATGTTTCCTTCGCAAACACCGCGAACGCATTTTTTAAGTCCTTGCGGAGCGGCGATAGCAAGCCAGCATTCAAAGTAGCCTTGACGATGAGGATCTTGAATGTCTTTCATTTCACTCAGGAGTTTTTTTCGGTTATCGGGATCGGTGGCATTTTCTCCCGCAAAACGGGCAGAAAATACGCCGGGAGCTCCTTGCAAAGCTGGAACGACAAGCCCTGTATCATCGGCAATGGCCCACCGATTGAGGGTTTTTGCAGCATGAAGAGCTTTCAGTGTTGCATTTTCTTCCAGTGTCTTGCCGGTTTCAGGAAGCGGAGTGTAGTGAGGAAAATCTAAAAGGGAGAGGACATCGAGGAACTTATAGGCCTTTAGCATGGTCCGCAGCTCACGGATTTTATGAACATTACCACTGGCGATGACTAACTGCACAGGTTACCTCTTTTACTTATCAAGATAACTGCGAATGGTGGTAATTGTAAACTCTTCTCCTTGAAATTGGAACTTATCACCGACAGAGAGCCCTTTCATCTCTTGAGCTAGCTTGGACTGGAACGATAAGATTCCAAGATTTGGATCGGCATCCCATGGACCGAGCAGTGTGTAAATGAGTGTCTTGCCGTCTTTGTTTTTAAATTCAACAACGCAGCCAATGCCAACTTCATCAGTCACGATATCTGCTTTAGTGATGACGCGAGCGCGGTTAACTTGGTCCGAGAGCGCTTTTAATTCGGATTGGAGGCGGTCTCTTTTTTCTAGTGTCGATTTAAATTCAGCATTTTCCCGAAGGTCGCCGTGAGAACGTGCAACTTCAATCTCTTTGGCATTTTGCACGGTTTCAACCGTAGCAATCTGCTGCATCCGGTCTTTGACTTTTTTGAAACCTTCTTCCGTTGTCCAAATCACATTGTTTTCAGAGACGTTATCTTGTTTTTTGCGTGTTCCGGCCATTGATGGCTGAACTACTTCAGCTAAGGAATGGAGGATTTTTTGATCGTGGTCTGACAGCGAGTGGCACTTAGAGGCCAAAAGTAAAAATTCTTGGAGGGTTTCGGTGTTGGCGCCTTGCATAATTTCGCGGACAATTGCAAAACGGCCCTGTGTCAAGATGGTGTTGATCTTTTTCACAAGCTCTCGATGTTCGGTTGATTGCTCTACAAAGTTTAGCAAAACAAACAACGCTTCAAAGAATCTGTTTTTTCCTTCTTTATCCGAGAAGGGAAGATCGCTTTGGGTCATGATTTTTTGGAAATACCAGACGAAAACGTCCGGATAACGAGAAGGATGGACCCAGAGGTCTTCGAGTTTTCGTTTCAGCTCTTTTTCTGTTTCAGGATGTGAAAGTTCTCCAAAGATATAATCTCTAAGCGGGTTTTGATCGATGGTCAGGAGAAGGTTTAAGAAGAGTTCCTTCCAATCTGGACGGACTTTTCTTGCAACAATCAAGGCCCGTTTTTTGTAAGCCAAGATATCAATCGACTGGACGAGAGGCTCAATAGCTTTGGAATTCTTGACGATGTCTTGGGCTTGAGGATATTTCTTCTCATCCGATAAGTCTTCTAAGAAGAAATGGAGCTGAAGGAGTTGTCCATCTGTAAGATCTGGATAACCTAGAGCTTCTTGGAGCTTGCTTTGCAAGAACGCTTTAAATTCTTGATTTTTCAAAGTTTCTGGAAAGTCTCTCATGAAAGAGTAGATCATTTGGATGAAGTGTCCGATCTCAGGTTTTCCTTCTAACAATTTGCGGAGGCGGTCTTCGTGTGAAACTTCAGAAAGACGCAGTACAAACGGCTGGCGGATATCTTCCGGAGCTTCGATCATCGTGTCTTTTTTAATCTTTGTACGGGTGTTTTGCCACCACTTTGCCCAATCTTCTTCAGGAATTACGAGCTCGCAAATCTCATCTTTAATTTCTGCAGCTGTTTTTGGTCCCAGGTCACGTAAAAGCACACGGATGACATCGACGGGATTTTCTTTGGCGTTTTTTTCCAAGAGATCAGGATTGCCAAAACGGAGCGCGAGAAAATGGTCGTCAGGAATCGGGATTAGTGTTTTGAAGGCATTGGCAAATGAGATGTCTTTTTTCCCAGGGACATATTCGAACTCAACGCTGAGCTGCTGGCGGATCATGGAAACATCAATGATTTCACCGACGCCCCAGCCGCCTGTGTGGAACACGAACTTACCTTTCGCCATGTGGTTAAGAAGTTCAAAATTGCTGACGGCGCCTTGGAAGCTCTCTTTTCCTCGAAGACCGATGAGACGGATTTTTTCTCCAAAGCCTACGTCATTGCCGTATCTGTTTTGGAGATAGTTCGTGACCATTTGATGGAGCTGTTCGTGATTGGTCGTCTCGATATCAATGATTATTCTAAATAATTCATGCTTTTGAGGGCTTTCTGGGAGCATTTCCCATAGAGGAAGGATCTTTTCTACGTATTTGCCAAACGGCTCTGCGAATTCACAGGCCTTGACATTGACAAGGATTGTTTTCAATTCGAGGGGGTCTACTTCGTCGCTGAGGCAGTATTCCTCCCATAAACGCATA
>CAZFXE010000126.1:0-3404 GCA_964522945.1 uncultured bacterium | reverse complement strand
CAACAGGATGGCGTGCATATCCAGATTCGATGGAAAGTTTGCCGGTATGCCGTTTAATGCGTGATTCTCTAAGACGGATGATGTCGTTATTATTGTGATCTTTTTCTCCGCCCATGGCTTCTAAAAACTGCACGAACTGCTCATTGGTGACAGGATGGATATCGATTGCAAACGCATCGAGGCTGATCTGGTGGCGCGGCATCTCATCACGTCCGCCTTTATTACTGCCCCGTTCATAAGCACCGCCGGGGATAATCACCATCTCAGTGTGGAGGGGATCAATTTCTTTTTTCTCTTCAAGAACGGGCTGATAAGGAGCTACGACGGTCTCCATCTTGAAGATCGCACCGGGATCGGCTTCATATTCTGGACGTTGGATCTCGCCGGGTTTTAGAACAGGTTTTAGGGTTGTCATTTTTTCTGGCTCAGCTTCCGGAAGATGGTGCTCGAGTTCGTTGAGGAGTTGCTGAAGCAGTGTCGGTCTTTTAGCGGGATCTGCAACGAGGCATTGCTTGACGATCCTATCCCATGGAAGTTTGTACTGGGGAGAAATTTGAGAAGGAAGATCAAAAACGCCTTCAGGATATTTGCCCGTCAGTAGGAAATACAGCACGACACCAAAGGCATATGTGTCGCCTTTAACGCCTGAGCCTAAATTCTTGTCCCATCTCTGTTCGGGAGCTAGGCATAGATAATGATGGAGGAACGAGAGATTCTGTTTTGGGAGTGTTTCAGGGGTCTGGCCAATTTTGTCGGCTAAGGCTTTGTAGATTCTGTTCATGTAATTAGAAGCGCCCATGACCTTAGAGAGTCCAAAATCTGAAATTTGAACATTAATCCCCTCTTTTTTCTTGGAGATCAAAATGTTTGAGGGTTTAAGACCTCGATGAGCGAACGGATCTGCGGCTTGCCCTTTTTCATGGGTATAATCTAGAGCAGCTGCGATCTGATGGATGATCTTGACGACTTCATCTTCTGGAATGCGTCCCCCTTTAAGACGACAGTATTCATAGAGGTTGGTCGTTTCGCCTTTTTCATCCATGACAGGATCGGTGACAAGAAAATAGTGGCCGTCAGCTTCCGAGACGTTATGGACTTTAACGATGTTGGGATGTTCCAGGGTCGCTAAAACAGCGGCTTCTCTTTCAAACCGGTTGAGAAAGTCGCTATCTTGGGCAAGTTCAGAATCGAGGACTTTAACAACAAATGACCGTTTTAAAAAACGGTGCTGTGCTAAATAAGCTGTCCCAAGAGCGCCGATTCCTAGGCACCGGAGAAGTAGATAGTCCCCTAAATTCTTGCCTTCCATGGTATTTTCTTGTGGTTACAGTTTTTCTATAGATTTGACGATTTCATCTAATTTGGTCAAGGGAGCTTCGCATTTATTCTGTCGGCAGATATAAACCGTCGTCGAATCTTGGAGGGCTACTTTGTCTTTTTCTATAGGGAAATCAGGGGTCTTTTTCCAGAGGGTCATGAGGTGGGAGGAAAAATGAGCCGCGAGCTTGGATTGGATGGTTGGGACGTCAGTTCCCTTCGAATCTGGCACAATAACTACCGTCGGAGCTGCCGGATCGAGGTATCTAAGGGCTCCAATCATATGGTAAAAAGCTGCAGGAGCGACTTTTTCAATATAGTTTTTGGAGGCCTTTAAAACATCTTCGGCCTGCCTGAGATAGGTTTCATCATGGTTCATTTGATATAGGCGGAGAAGGTTTTCCGTGTGGACGGCATTGCCAGACGGTTCAGCGCCGTCGAAGAATTCACACTGGCGCAGTAGTAGCTGAGATCTTTCATCTGTAAAATAGAAGGCGCCTTCGATCTCTTTAAAGTCCCGGTCCAAGATCTTAGTTAGGGTGACGGCCCAGTCATAATATTTAACGCCGAGGCCTTCTTCAAAAAGAGAAAGCAGCCCTTTAATTAAGAAGGCATGGTCATCTAAGATGCCAGGGAATTTGGCTTCGCCATTGCACCACCGGTGGAGGAGCCGGCCATTTATCCAAAGATTTTTTTCGATAAACTCAGTGGTCTTGATCGCAGCTTCGGTATATTTCGGTTCTTGGAAAGCAGCTCCAGCGCGCGCCAGAACATCGATGACAAGTCCATTCCATGAGGTCAAAATCTTTTCGTCTCGAAGTGGTCTTGGACGGAGCTGCCGTCTGCGCAGCAGCGCCTGGCGTCCTTTAGCTAAGATTTTTTCGACATCGTCCTTTTGCATCTGGAGTGCGGGAGCAAATTCTTCAACCGGCAAGTCAATGTGGAGGACGTTTCTGCCTTCAAAATTGCCTTGAGCTGTGACGTCATAGAACGCAGAGAAAAGCTCTCCTTCTTCACCGGGAAGCACTTCTTGGATTTCCATAGGAGTCCAGGTGTAGAAAAGACCTTCATGCCCTTCGCTTTCGGCATCTTCTCCTGAGAAAAATCCGCCTTCAGCGTACATCAAATCGCGGATCAAATAGTCGAGGATTTCTTTGGAAACTTGGGCATACTTTGGATTTTTGGTGTACTTCCAGGCTTGGAGATAGACTTTGGCTAGGATCGCATTGTCGTAGAGCATCTTTTCAAAATGCGGAATAGTCCATTCCTCATCGACAGCATAGCGGGAAAATCCTCCGCCGAGATGGTCGTAGATGCCGCCTCTTTGCATCATATCTAGGGTGAGCTTCACAAAAAACAGGGCCCTTCCGTCGCCTTTGAGCTGGGCCCAGCTAAGCAAAAATTCAGCTTGGAATCCTAACGGAAACTTAGGCTCACCTCGGAGGCCACCATTTACAGGATCGGTAATCTCAAAGAACATGTTGACTGCATCAACAAGCGTTTGAGCAGTAGGAAGTTCCTGGCCGGTTGCATTGCTTGTATGGCCAAAAGCTTCGACGATCCGTTCGGATTGAAGGACAAGTTCTTGCCTTTCGGGGCTTTCCCAAAGTTGTTTGACCTGGGTGATCAGTTCAGAAAACGCCGGCATCTCCCGCATTGGTTTGGGTGGAATATAGGTCGCAGCCAGCATCGGCTTTAAATCGGGAGTCAGGATCACGTTGAGGGGCCAGCCGCCGCCGCCGGACATTAAAACTTGGGCAAAGTCCATATAGAGGCTGTCGACTTCAGGATGTTCTTCCCTGTCGACTTTGACGCAAATGAAAGCTTCATTGAGAAGTTTAGCGATCTCGTCATTGGAAAACGATTCTCTTTCCATGACATGGCACCAATGGCATGTTGAATATCCAATGGAAAGAAAAATCGGACGGTCTAATTCCTTAGCTTTTTGAAATGCCTCATCTCCCCATGGAAACCAATCGACAGGATTGTGCGCATGTTGCTGGAGATAAGGTGACTTTTCATGGATAAGTCTATTTGTGAACGGATCGGTCACAGCACTCCTAGCGCCTTGGCAACATACCACGCGA
>CAZFXE010000125.1:0-3463 GCA_964522945.1 uncultured bacterium | reverse complement strand
AGAAACAAAAAGAAGGTAAAAAGCGGATGAAGGAAATCGGCAAAGTCACCATCCCACAATCTGCCTTCATGGAAGTCCTTAAGGCTGGAGATTGATGCAAGCCTTCCGGCTTGCATCAGATAGAATTACTCTGCTTTCACATAGATCTTGATGATTTTCAACGGATCTACTGGACGGTCTTGAGGGCCTGTTTTTGCAGCCTCAAGAGCCTTGATAACTTCATAACCACTGGTCACTTCACCAAAAATCGTGTGTTTGCCATTCAGATGAGGCGTCGGTACGGTTGTTATGAAAAATTGGCTTCCATTGGTATTAGGACCCGCATTAGCCATCCCCAGAAGTCCCGGCTTATCAAATTTGACATTCGGTAAGCACTCATCTCCAAACTTACCACCCCAGAGTGATTCTCCCCCTCTTCCGGTTCCAGTCGGATCTCCCCCTTGGATCATGAAGTTTTTGATGATGCGGTGGAAAATAAGTCCATCATAATACTTCTTGGCAGTAAGCCCCAAAAAGTTCTCAACGGTCTTCGGCGCTACGTCCGAAAACAAGGTCACCTCAAAATTCCCTTTTGTTGTTTCAAAAACAACCACTGGTCGCTTCATATTTCCCTCTGCATGTAAATTGTGAATAAAAAAACAGCTCATTATGAGCATGAGCAATCGTAGTAATCCTTTTTTCATAGGTTCCTCCAATAGTAGAGAACACTCTACTAAAAAAAGAAATTTCCGCAAAGACACTCTAGAAAAAAATGGACCTAAAAGTGTAAAATCCCTCTTGCTTATGTGCAAGAGCTTCGTGTTTTTAAATATATCCATTTCTTCTTCTTTTTCTTGGCGTTAAGCCTATCCATATAATTTTTTACATTTGATTTTACCCCTCTGTGAGTCTTTGTACTCATCTTCCGCAATGATTTGCGCACATTTATTAATTATTTTTGGAGATAGGAACTATGTGTACACAAGTAAAAATTAGAGCTATCGATGCGGTATTACCGCCAGAGCTCATCAAGCAGACTGAAAAAAATGAAAAAGTAATGATGGCAGCAGCAGCATTCGTCATTAATCTCATCAAAGAAACTATTCAATATTTTGAAAAACCAAAAGAATTTGATGCTTTTCCCGGCGATAGGATCTGCCATGGAAGGGTGGTCATTCTCCCAGAGCTTTTTGAAAATCCCGATGTTTGCCAAGAACTCAAAGACTTAGCAGAGAAAATCAAACAAAGTCAAGTTTGCTTATCTTCTTTGGAAATTTCAAAAGATGTTCATTACCTGATGGATTGCAGGATATTGATGATCACACGGGCTGTTAAATCTATTGAACCCAGCGGAATCAGACTGGCAAAGACAGAGCATAGACAGCTGACTTCTCTTTCGAAAAACCTTTCAGGGCAAAATTGTGATAAAATAACACAGAATACCTGTACGCGGGTTTCGAAAGAAACAATGGAGCGTCTACAAGAGTATGGCCGCAGAATGCAAGTCTCAGAGCTTCACCAGAGAATGCTCGACCAGGTGGTCGTATTTAACCCGCCTAACTTGCTGCCTAAAACTTTTGGATGCGGGTTCTTTACAGTGCACCTTGCTCTACATTGTCTTTTACAGAGAAAAACTCCTCTGGCCATCAAAACGACTGTCCCCGAAGGGCCTTCTAGTTTGATTTTCTTCAAAGCTCAAGAAAACGATTTTGAGTTGCAAGAAGCGCCGCAACTTGAAAAAACGTCCTATATGGCTATTTTACAGGCTGTCGTCCCCTCGCAAGAAGCATTGCTGGCCAAGATCAAAGCGATCGGCTTCATCGAATTGGTTTTGCAGTATTCGGCTCAAGACACCCCTTTTGAGCATACATCAACCCTTGACAGTGTGAAAGATCTAGAGGCCCGCACTCTGATCGAAGAATACAGAGCAAAAGCTGCACAATCAGGATGCAAGGAAGAATTGATGAAGATTCACCACATGTATCCGAGTACGATTCAAGATGAGGTCATGTAACGCAGCCCAGCTTCACCGACCTGAATTTGAAAAGAACTGCCGCTTCGATAAGAAGCGGCAAGTTCCTCATCATGACAAATCACCAAAGCAGTCAGCCCAAATTCATCAATAATCGCTCGCAAGAATTGAAAGACCATTTGCGCATTGGTGGGATCTAGCGTAGCTGTCGGCTCATCTAAAAAGAGAATCGAAGGCTGCTTTTGCAGCGCCATCAAAAGAGCTAAAACCTGCCTTTGCCCTCCTGAAAGAAGCCGCACGGGTTTGTTATAATCAATTCCGAACCTCTCAATGAAAGGCGGAAGAAAAGGCCTTTCTTGAAAGCCTTTCCAAAGAGAGGGCCTACTGTGCAGTTTGGCAAATTCTAAGTTTTGTAAAAAATTAAACTGGTCAGCAATCATTTCATCGAACCGCTGAGAAATAAGAGCGATCTTTTCTCTCAACATTTCTACATGGGAAATCGGATAGGCCTCTCCTCCAATCTCAACAGTCCCTTTGAGATCTGCAGATAGGTCTCCCCGTAATGCCGCAAGCAAAGTCGATTTGCCGCAGCCATTTTTTCCTGAAAGTGTATGAAGCCCTCCTTTCTCCAATTCGAAAGAAAGATCCTGAAAAAACAGCTGCTTTCCAAATTTAAGCGAAAAATCTTTGATCTTGAGCACCATGTTAGACTCCCAAATGATCGGTTGCAAAACGGACTTTTGCTCGCTGAGAAAAAACCCAGATCGCCAAAATCATCACTGCTTGAAATGCATTGAAATACCTGAGGGAAAACCCGCATTTGATCAAAAGGTGCTGCAAAATAAAGAACAGAACTATTCCTAAGAAAGGCGCCACTAAATTCGGCTGCTGCCGGTCTTGAAACACCTTGCCCAGCATCAGCGCTGTGATAGCTAGCAGAACAATCCCATAATTCATCGTCACATCGACAAACCCATTGGCTGTGGCAAATAGATAGCCGGAGAGTCCGGCTGCTGCTCCCCCAAGAATGGTCCCAAAAATCACCACGTATTTTGTCGAAACATGATGCCTTTTGAAAAAGAGAGGGTTATTCCCATAAATCGCAAAAGCGTAGCCTAATTGACTTCGCAATAGGAGATAAGAAAACCCCACAAGAGCGGCCGTGATCGCAATCAGCACCGTCCATTCTGAACCCAACGAAGGCTTAATACTCAGAAGTGCTCCTTTCAAAGCGAATTGAACAATCCCATGGAATAATCCGTTGACCACAATAGCTGCCAAAAGAAAAGGGAGTCGGCAGAGTTGATTAAGCACCCCTGTTAGAGCGCCCACAACAGCTCCCCCGCTTATCGCAATAAAATATGAAACAATTCCATCTGACGCCGTCAACCCTCCCATGACAGCGCCAAACAAATAGGCGCTTTCCAAACTCAGATCAGGCACTTTCATAAGAGAAATTGACAGATAGGCTCCCAGGATGAGCGGAAAAAATAAAAGAATCTGATGAAAAAT
>CAZFXE010000124.1:0-3524 GCA_964522945.1 uncultured bacterium | reverse complement strand
TTGGAAGGTTCCATGCTCGGCGGCCAGATGGCCGGCGGAGGCATTGGAGTTGCTGTGAATGAGGAATTGATCCTCATGCACTGCGTGCTAGAGATGGGAATCGGTGCCGATCCTTCTTCTCTACGCCGCTTTGCTCCAATTTTTGTGGAAGCAGTCGAGCGCTGGAGAAAGAGAGCAAAAGATCTCAGCGAAGGACGCGAGCCGCAAGATGATGGCAAAGGTGGACCAGGTGGTTCAGGTCGTCTGCCTCATCAAATGCCGCCTACAGGTCCTGCTACAGGCAAACCTGGACAGCCTTTTATCAAGATTTAAGCTTTAGCTTAACTGAATTCATTATGGAGAGCATGGAGTCATCTTGCTCTCCTATTTTTTTCTCTACGACTTTGACGCTTGTCATGACTGTCGAATGATCCCTTGAAAAGACCGTAGCGATCTTCAAATAAGGCATTTTAAGCATTAAGCGGCACAGGTACATGGCGACTTGCCGAGGCAAGCTGCAGCCCTGATTTTGAGACCGTCCTAAGATGTCTGCTACTGGGATTTCAAAAATCTCAGCTGTTGCTTGGATGATTTTTCCTGGTGTCAGTGCTTTCCTTTTTTGATCTTCCAATAAAGGCTCTATCCATTTCTGAATGAGGGACACCGTGACTTCATTTTTCCCTTTTCGGAGACCGATCGAATCAAGAGCGCTCTGGATAGATTTCACGCTGGTCAGATTATTCAATAAAAACTCATCGACTTCCTTAGAAAGCTCTATTTTTTTTTCTTTAGCCCGGGTTATGCAAAACTCTTTTTGTTCTTGGATTGTCAAAGCTAGTAATGGAAGCACCAGCCCCCATTCAAAACGGCTTGTCAATCTAGGTTCGATGCCTTCGAGCAGAGAGGGGAGGCCACTTCCTGCTAAAATGATTTGTTTTCCTGCTACATGCAAAGCATTGAATGTATGAAAAAGCTCTTCTTGCGTTGCGCTCCGGTGGGCGAGTTGATGGACGTCATCGACTAAAAGGACATCATGCTGGCGATACAGCTCCCGCAGCTTTTGCATCCCGCCTGTTCTCATTGCAGCGACAATATGGTTTGTCAGTGTGCTGGCTGTCACATAGAAACACTGCTTTTTTTGCTCAGTCAGATAAATAGAAGCTGCCATCAGCAGATGGGTCTTTCCTGATCCAGATGGGCCGTGTAGATAGATCGGATTGTAGATCGTTTTTTCTAAAGACTCTTTCAAAAGAGAAAAGCTTGTCAAATTTGTCCGGCCTGTAAAATATGTCTCCAAGCGGCAGGCCGGATTGATGCTGTCTTGGGCAAGATTGAGGATAGGTTTCCAGATTTTTTTGTCTTTAGGGGAGGGAGCTCCGGCCATCGAAAGATGGACTTTGATCAGTCGTTGGTTATTATTGCGGAAAAATTGACGGATTTGCGGTCTGAGATGTTCTTCAAACCAGCCCACCTGAAATGAATCTTGGGCCTCTAGATAAAGATTGCCGGCATCAAAAAAGACAACTTTTAGAGATTTAGCCCATTTATCTATTGCTTCAGACCCAAGGCTTTTTACTTGGGTCTGAAGAAAATCTTCCCATACTTTCATGAGTTTAGTTTGATTTTTTTAGTCATCCACCACTGTTGGAGAATACCGAGCAGCATTGAAGATAGCCAGTAAATGTTCAATCCTGAAGGGAAATTATAGAACAGCACCGTAAAGACAACCGTCATGATATTTCCCATGAACCTTTGTTGTTTTTGTTGATCTGTCATCTTGCTAGGATCTTTTGGCGCGGTTGCTGACATTCTTTGTTGGAAGAACATCGCCAATCCGAGCAAGATCGGCAGCAAGTGCAGCGACGATCCGAAGAACCAGATCGGCGTGTGCCAAGTGAAGACCACATCAGGAGCAGCTAGGTTGTCGATCCATCCGGGAATAAAGCTAGCTCCACGGAGCTCGAAAGTAGATTTTAAAAGATCAAACATCCCAATCAAGAAAGGCATTTGGATTAGCAGCGGGAAGCATCCGCCGAGGGGATTAACTCCATGCTCTTTGTAGAGCCCCATGATTTCCACTTGGGCTTTTTTCGGATCTTTTTTGTGTCTCTCTTGAAGCTGGGCGAGCTTAGGTGCGAGTTTTTGCATCTTCACCGTCGACTTGATCGACCAGGCGTTGAGCGGATAAAGCATGAGGCGAAGAGCAATCGTCAAGAGAATGATCGCAAATCCCCATGAGTGGACGACCGAGTAAAAGATCTTCATCAAGAAAAACAAGAACTTAGCAAACGGCTCGGAGATAAAAGCAAACCAGCCATGGAAGCTCTGGACTGCGACATAGTCTCCGTGATAGACAGCATCGTTTTTATCGAGGATGTTTTTAGCGAGAGGGCCGGCAAAAACTTTAAAATTATACGTCGCTGCACTGTTTTTAAACGGCAGACGCATGTCATAGCCTGGATATTTGTCAGCGGGGTAAAGGTCGTATTGTGAATCGATGATTGTCAGACGAGTTGGAACATCTTGACCCGGAATTTTATAAGCGGTAAAGCCCGAGCTCATTTCTGTTTGAGGATCGATAATGACGGCAAAGAAACCGTTGGAATTGGCAATCCAGTCCGGGACAATGGAAGAGACGTTTGTTGCCGTTTTTGGAAGTGAAAGCTGCTCAACGGCGCCTTTTTGATTTCTTGTCATCCGATATTTTAGAGACTGTGTCGAGCTTCCTGAAACGATCTCAACTTCCGGCACACCTGTTGTCAAGGAGAGGTCCTGGGTGTTTCCATCGACTTGGATTACCATATCAAAAGAATAAGGAGCTGCAGAGTCGTCTTCTGGCAACGCATATGTTTTAGTGATCTGAGAGCCGTTTACTGTTCCTTCCATTTGAATGACGTTCTTTTCCAATCGGGTCATTCTAAAAACAGTAGCTGCGCTGTCAGGATCGCTTGTCAGTGTTGCCATGGCATAAAATCGAGGATCGACGTTGCGGCGCAGCAGTGGATAAAAGTTGTCGACAGTTCCTTCCTTGAAACTTCCTTCATAGGTTTGGTATGCCCCAGAAGGGAAACGGTCTTTCTGAGGATAATCTTTTTCTAAAATGGTATCGACACGAATTTTTCTTACAACGCTGTCGGGATTTTCTTTGCTCTCAAAAGGGAGGTTAATCTCAGCAATTGCACCATTCAGGCTTGAAACGACGAGCTGCTGATATTTGTTTTGGATGACATAGAGCATCTCATCTGAAGAGGCTTTGGCGGGAGCTTTTGTCATCGGCGCAGCAGCAGTTTGGACGACGGGCGCTGGCGCTGCAGTAGTTGGTTTAGAGGGGAAAAGGAAATGGTTAACCGCGTAGAACGTCGCTGTCATTAAAACCACAAAAATAATTGTCCGCTTGTCCATGAATAGATTCCTTGATTAAAGGGTCAGTCTAACAAAAAATTGGGATAACGACCAGGAAAACCGGTCAATCAGGCGTTCTCCAATAGAGAGAATGCCTAGAATGACATGTGTAATTAATAATTTGTGTTCATCATTGTTTTGTG
>CAZFXE010000123.1:0-3546 GCA_964522945.1 uncultured bacterium | reverse complement strand
TCGTCGTATCTATCGCTCGCCCGCCACAAGAACGTGAGCGCGGAGAAGGTGGATTTCAAAGACAACCACGCGGCGGAGACCGTGGTGGACGCGGAGAAGGACGTTACCGCGATCGTTAATCTTTATTGATTGAACTTTCAGACCTTACTGCGTTTTCGCAGTAAGGTCTTTTTTTTGCCTTCAAGCAGCTGATGCAGGCCGCCAAACCTCTGAATATATTCCTTTCCCCAAGCACACCAGTGAGCAACCACCACCGCATCGTTGTATCCCTGGATCATTCTCCAATTATATTTAGGATCTAATTCTTTGATCCGGACCTTGCCCGACACAATCAGCTCTGACAAAGCGTTTTGATCGCCCATGTACTTGCCATTGTCTTTGAGGCAAAGCTCTGCCCATTTTTTTAGAAAAGAAGCCGTCTTCCAAAAAAGTAAAACTCCAGAATTGTAATCTTGAGATTCTCTAACGATTGCTAGTTCTATCTTTTTTTCAAAACTGTCAAAAAGTGGCTTTAAAGATCCGCAAACTTCACAATCGACATCCAACCAGAGTGTCAGATCAAAAGGCGTCTTCAAGCAAGCTAAAGGCTTTTTAAACCAAGCCTCGCGAGCTTCCCACACATCGCCTTTGTAGGTTTCTTGCCACTGTGCAGAGAGTTTTTTGGAAAGATCGCGTTTTTGTTGAACAAAGTCTATTGGACACTTTAAGAAAATGACCTGGAACCTTTTTTGACACCACTTCAGCATTTTAGGGCTTAAGCCAAAGTCAGCGATCGCCACAGGAAAATCGTTGTACTTGGAATAATACTTCCACCACCAGGGAAGAAGCCACTCGGTCTTGCGATCAGAGCCTATCAGAATACCTTTCTGCATATCTTTCGTATAGTCAAGTTACGCAAAAGGGTTCAAGTAAAAGCTGCGTCGATAAACTGCTGGTATATCGGCAACGAATTGATTTCTTTTGCCTTAGTAATGACTTTTTGTGAATAGAGTGCTGTGATCGCATCGAGTTCTTCCAGAAAATTTTTTGGAATGAACTTACCTGCATCTGCAAAAGCAGTTTCATCCGGTTGATAAGGTTGTTCTTCGATAAAACCTTTCTGAGCCTCTTCTAACATAGCTCTAACTTGAAGATAGACAAGCGAATCAAAAGAGTGCACCTTTTCATGATCCCGCAGATAAAGAGTACGGATGGGATCCAAGCACTCAGTCTTCAAAACCTTTAAAACTTTTTGATAATAATTGTTGGCCTTTAAAAAAGGGATTTCCTTGTTTGCCTTGAAATAAGCACTAGTCTTTTCATTAAAAGCCTTCTCGATGGCTTCATACTTTTGTTTTGCCGCATCCTCACGCTTTGCAAAATCGGCGACATACACCTCTTCGATATGCTTCCTCACCTTAAGTAGCTGTTCGATTTGATTTTGGAACTTTAGTACATCTTCCCACCCCCGTTCGCTTGCCAAATGCAGATTCTCCTCAAAGAATTTAATCCCAAACGGATTTCCCTTAAAAAAATCTGACATCCACACATGCTGCTGCTCAGAGGTATCGCACTTTCTGTCCAAAAGAGGAGTAGCAAATTGTTTAAAGCCCCGTCTAAATACAGACAATATCTCAACTGCAAAAAGCGTGCCTGTTTTCTGCTCAGGACAGAAATGGCACTTATTCTGGATCATTTCTTGTAGAGAAAGCTCTAAGGCGGCTTTTCTCCTCTTTGCAAAGTCCTCACCTGGGCTGCGCCACAGCGCCAACTCCTTGTCGGCAACGTGATATCGATGCAAGCTCCATCCCACTAAACAAGTAGAGGCGACTGTACCAGTATACAACGCTACGATGATATAAACCGGAGCTCCTTGCAAGGCGATTAAAGTCAGCCCGACAGCTACCACACCTGACCCAAATCCTATCACTTTAAATTTCCATTGAAGATCACTCCATGACTTAAGTGCAAGGTTTCGAGGTGCCTTCTCGTTAAGCTCTACTCTAAAAAATGTGTCCACAATTTCAGCATCAAAGTTCACCTGTACGCGATCTTTCAGAGAATTCATATGCGCTGATGTTAAAAGTATTTCAGCTTCTTTCAGAGTGGGCAGAGTGACTGCAGAATTTAGGCTTACAGAATAAGGATATTTCTCAGATTTAATACCCTGAACGAAAGGGGTGTCTGACCCAAATCGAAAAAACGCTCCAGTCGTCATCTTTTTCCTACACTTTCACTTGGCTTAAGTGTACAGCAGGATTTGTATTGAAGAATCTGCGAATATAACCCATACGGTTATACTCATCGATTGCTGTAATTGATGTCTGCTCTAGAGCGGTGAAAAACTTTTGAATTGAATGAGATCCCTTGAACAAATCAGGATAAACAATCGCAGAGCGACGTATTTCTGATACCCAATCACCCAAATTTTGGATAGAGCCCATCGTATCTTTAAAACAATAGAGATTATAGAGTTTGACACCTGAGTAGAAAGTCATTGCGTACATGGCAATACAGCCAACGACAAGGGCTAGCGCAAACAACTCCCCAGCCAAATGATTGGTTGTACCTAAAGCTGATACAAGCACAGTAAACAACGTAGCCCCAGCAGCAGAGGTTTTAGCGACAACTAAGAGTTTTGTACTCTGCAACTCAAACCAATATTTAATATATTCAGCGATCTTACTCGCTATAGGATCCAGACCGTCATCAAATTTAAAAGCAACGGTAATGTCACTATCATCATTAATCTCAAAATGCGTATCCTCTTTTTTCTCAGGGATTGAAACAACCAGCCAGCCGTCAACCAAAAAACAGCCCGTCTGTTTTTCTGTAAAAGCAAAACGAGTTTCTCCCCAAAAATTTCCATATGTCACATGTTCAGGAGCAGATTTTTTTTCAACTTTCTGGACCACCGGACCATGCACGATCTTATAGATGGGTTGTTGCTTTGGAATAGGCGTATTGTATCGACCAGCTCCAATTTCTATATCATCAGACTCTGAAATCGAATCTTCAGAGTTTGATACCGAATCACTACCCAAAGAAGTTTCTTGTTTCTTGCGTCTTGCCTCTCTTTCATCTTCAATAGGCTTCCCCAACTGAGTTAACCACGCCTTGCGAATTGCCTCTTTTTGATGTATTGAAGGCATGACGACAGGAGACTTTTCCGGAATTGTGTAATAGCTCTCCATCACCTTATTCTGCTTTTTTTCTTTAGGAAAACGAGGTTCGGCCTGAATTTCATTGTTAAACTCTCGACTCATCATCCACTCAGCGAAGAGTCTTTCCTGTGATGTAAAGATTGATCTAATACCCATATTTGCCTCAAAAATAAAAGAAATCATAGCTGAACAACGAATAAAAATGTGAAGGAAAGAAAATTTGATAGCAAATTTATGGATAAAGGAGTGCAAAAAAAAGCCCTAGTTAGCAAAGCCAACTAGGGCGAAGGAAAAACTGGCGGCAACCTACTCTACCATACTCTTGTGTACAGTACCATCGGCGATGAAAGGCTTGACTGCTGAGTTCGGAATGGGATCAGGTATTTCCCTCTCTCTATAACCA
>CAZFXE010000122.1:0-3587 GCA_964522945.1 uncultured bacterium | reverse complement strand
CGCTTTAATGCGCGCTGACTGGAGTGCAGAGGTGTGCTCTTCCGATCTTACATTGAGCTCCATCAGAGCGTAGGCGATTGAATTGAATCCGCGAACGTGATCCCATCACCATGTGAAATTAAAAAATATTCTTGAACATTTTTTAATTTCATTTGCCCATAACTAAAATCTTTACTACTGGTTTGATTAATAACAATAATTAATGTATAATATCATGAAAATATGAGGATATTATGTCAGTAGAAAGGTTTTCGTCAGTTATACCCAGTAGTACTCAAGTTCTAGCTTCTGTTTCAGATTGGGGTTCTAGACTTGTCGCTCCGCTTGGCTCTTCTTTAATGAGCAAAGATGGAATGATCGAACTCGCCCGTCGAACCTATTGGATTGTTGGTTTATTGATTGCAGCGGTCATCGTTGCAAGGAAGTGTGGTTATTTGATGGGTCGTATTACTCCTACGGATTCATCTTCGAATGATCCAATAAAGGAAATAGGGGAGCTGCGGCAGGAGTCAAGCAAGATAAAGCAGCTGATACAGCAGCTGCGGCAGCGGCATCAGCAGATAGAGCAGATGAGGGCGCAGTACGGTCAGTTGAAAATGAGAGTACAAGAGCAGCCTGGGCAGCAGCTGGAAGAACAGCGAATAGAGTTGCTCGAGCGGCTGGTTCCGCTTCTAGAGCAGAACATTCAGCTAGAAGAGCAGATAAAGCAGAGGGTAGCGCAGCTAGAGCAGAGGATAAAATAGCAGCAGCATAAATGAATTATTTCGGGCTAAGACCTACATTGAGATCCATCAGAGCTTAGGCGATTTAGTTGAATCCACGAACATGACCCCATCATCACGTGAAATTAAAAAACGTCCTTGAACATTTTTTCATCTCATTTGCACATAACTAAAATCTTTACTGCTGATTTGATTAATAACAATCTTTGATGCATAATCTTCGGGAGAATATGAGGATGTTATGCCAATAGAAGGACTTACGCCAGTTGTAATTAGTAGTACTCCAATGCTAGCCCCTGTTTCTGATTGGGGTACCAGGCTTATCGCTCCGCTTGGCTCTTCTTTAATGAGCAAAGATGGAATGATCGAACTAGCCGGTAGGGTCTATGTGATTGTCGTTCTATTTGTTGCGGCGGTTATTGTTTGTGCAGTAAAGTATAGGCACTTGCTAGGTCGTGTCACTCCACCTAATTCATCTTCGACCAAAGAGGTCTCCAAAGAGAATCCGATACCGTTGCCTAGAAACAGTAATGCAGATGCAAAAAAGAAAGATGAGCCATCCTCTTTTACACCGAAGCATGTTCATCCTGTTCCATCTTCAACTAATCCCGAAGTAAAGCATTCGTCAACGTTGTCTGGAGTTGTCGTAGGCAATGCTAATTCCACAGTAGACTCGATGGTAGCTTCTTTGAGCAATCCAAGTAATAGCATCACTTCTGAGCCTACTATTCTAATTGGAAATACTCCAATGCCAAATGACTGGTTAACAAATTCTTTGTCTATAGTTGATCCTTTGGCAAAGCCAACTTTTGAAGAATTAAGAAAAACCATTGTCGGAGATGTTGAAAAAATTCATGGAAACTTTGATCTGTGTTCGACAAAACTACAGAGTTGCAAGCCAGGAAGTTCAGAATATCAAGAGTTGATTGTTGATTTTAAACGAAAAGCTGGGAATTTTTGCAAAGTTTATGGCCCTTATGAGAAGGCTTTTGATCGGAACTACTTTTTGACCGTGAAACAATATGAAAGGATTCTAATCGAATTAAATGATATTTCAAGAGGGATCATACGAGTCAAAGGTGATGGAAACTGTCTTTTTCATTCCTTTGTTGAAGCTTTTACACGTCTAAATCCTTACCTTGTGCAATTTGAATTTTGGGATGCACAGTTCACAAGTCATGAATATCTTCGTGGTGTTGTTAATGCATATATGCAAGAAAACTTAGAGTTAGATCTAACTCTTAAACTCCTGATCGATGATGCTATTATCGCGCACGTAGAGGCTAAAAAATCCGATATCGCTCTACAAAAAGAAAGCGAGCAGTACAAACTCGACTTTGCTGAGCAATTTAAACAAGAGGGATTTGAAATTGATGAAAAAGCAGTTAGGTTAAAACTAGAACAACTTAAAGAAGAAGAAAGCTTTTTAGTCGATTTTGAAGGCCCTAATAAATACAAACTTTATTTCGATAAGTTCAATGAGATGGGTTTTTTCGCAGCATTTGCTGCAGCTTATGCCATGTGTAAAATTCTTAAAGACCAAATCGGCATTCGTATTGCGGATGAACCTAAAGAGAAGATTACAACTGAATATAATGCCTTCAATGAAAACGCGCCGATTTTGATCACCCTTGTTTTCAAGGGAGATCATTTCGATGTGAAATTCCCTGAAGGATGTCTATATTAGCGGAGTTTGCCGGACCAGCCGAGCTTGGTGCGGAGCGTCGTGAAATAGTCTTGGCGGAGTAGGTTCACTAGCTTGAACTTCTTCTTAGACCGGCTGATGTGGAAGACTTCACCGGTATTGAGCTGATACCGTGTCATCCCATCGGCTCTGACTTCAATCGGATCGTAATCACTTAAATACTGAATCTGGATCTCTTGATCGGCTGTGAGCACAATCGGACGGTTGGAGATCGTATGGGCGCAGATGGGCGTAATCACAATTGCCTCGAGAGTCGGACTTAAAATTGGTCCTCCGGCAGCAAGAGAATAGGCTGTTGAGCCGTTCGGGGTTGCGATGATGATTCCATCGGCTTCAAAGGTATTGAGATAAAGTCCATTGGCATGGACTGAGATCTGAACGAGACTTGCGTTGCCTGCTCTATGAGCGACGATATCATTGACTGCAAAGCTTTTTTCTCCTTGCAAAGTTTCACCTTGGAGCATGATCCGCTCTTCGATTTTATAAGCTCCGCTGATTAGATCTTGCAAGCTGGGGTAGACATCAGCGATCTGCACATCGGCCATAAATCCCAGATGTCCCATGTTAATTCCTAAGATCGGCGCATCGAGTTTTTCGTACTCATGCATGAGGTTGAGGATGGTCCCATCGCCGCCAAGTGAGATGATAAACTTGATCTTCTTAGGATCAATGTCTGAGAGAGAAGAAGCGCCGATTTCCTTAGCGTCTTCTTTAGAAACAAAGACTTCAACTCCCTGAGTGGAAAAAAACTCTCTGATGCCAAGAGCTAAGTTCTTGGACTGAGGGATCTGATGGTTTCGTAGAAGGGCAATGTTCATGGTTGGAACGCCTGGACTGTTGGATTTCCGGCTTCATCGAGGATGACTTCGCCATTTCTGCTTTTGATCATCGTTTCGATCTTTTTTTCTGCTTCGCTTAAAGTTTTCTGACAGGTGACAATCAGCTTGTCAGCCTCTTCATAGAGCTTGAGGGAGTCATCCAGCGATGCTTTGCCCGAATTCATCTTTTCTAAGATCTCTTCTAAACGACTATATGCTTCTTCGAACTTCATAATACCTTTGCCTTAATTTCTCCATCTTTGACTAAAACACGGACGTTTTCCCCTGCTTGGACCTCTTTAGGGGAGAAGATAACCGAATTAGAGTTTTCTCGGAAGAGGA
>CAZFXE010000121.1:0-3635 GCA_964522945.1 uncultured bacterium | reverse complement strand
GACAAACGGATTAACAGTCCGCTGCTCTACCACTGAGCTAATCCGGAATAGCCCACAAATCTTAAGAAAACCAGTCATTAAAATCAATGTTGAGAAGAAAAAGGGGTATAAATATTTAATTTAATGTTGGTTCTTTAGAAAAGTTCTTTATACTGGGGAGGTGGAAGAGATCTTTGGATACGTCGAAAACATTGTCTTTGCAGGAGAGAGTTTTACCGTTGCACGGCTTAAAGAGCCGCGCAAACAGGAACTCACCTGCATCGTCGGCCCGCTGCCCGCTTTGCAGCCCGGAGAAACGATCCGATGTGTCGGAGAATGGAAACACCATCCCCAATACGGAAGGCAGTTCGATGTTAAGGAATTTGAATCAAAAGAACCGTCTGATCTCTACGGCATCCAAAAATATCTAGAATCAGGACTGATCAAAGGGATCGGCCCTGCCTACGCTGAACGGATCGTCCAGCACTTTGGGATCGATACGCTTAAGATCATCGATGCCAACCCTAGAAGGCTCTCTGAAGTCGCTGGAATAGGTCCTAAACGGATCGAAATGATCGAGTCTTGCTGGCACCTCCAAAGAGGGATCCGCGAGGTGATGGTTTTTTTACAATCCCATGGCGTTACAACGGCTTTTGCCCAAAAAATCTACAAAGCCTACGGCGATCAAAGCATCGAGAAAGTCAAAGAAGACCCGTTTGCCCTAGCACGAGACATCGGAGGCATTGGATTTACCATTGCTGATAGAATTGCCCAGAAGATCGGAATCCCCGCAGCATCAGCGACAAGAGTTCAAGCCGGGATTGAACATATGCTCTGGGAGCTTTCCAATGATGGTCACACGTGCTATCCGGAAGCCGATCTAAAGACCGGAGCTGCCGGCATGCTGCAGCTAAGTGATGATATCGTCGGTGAAAATATCCAAACCAGTGTTCGTGATGGCGGACTGATCCGTGAAGGCGACATGATTTGGCTTAAACCGTATTATCACGCTGAAGTTGGAATTTCAAGAGAACTGAAAAGGCTGCAGATGGCGCCGGGAAATTTACGCCAAGTCAATGTTGAAAAAGCACTCGAGTGGGTCGAAGAAAAACTCAAACTAGAGTTTGCTCCAGAGCAAAAAACTGCGATTGCTCAGTCGATCCAAGAAAAAGTCCATATCATCACCGGCGGACCTGGTACGGGTAAAAGTACGATCACACGGGCAATCTTAAGAATTTCAGAAAAGCTAACAGATTCTATCTTGATGGCAGCTCCAACTGGACGCGCAGCCAAAAGGATGACGGAAATCACCGGCAAAAAAGCTTCGACGATCCACAGTATGCTGGAAATGGATTTTGTCAGCGGCGGATTTAAACGTAATAAAGAAAATCCCCTCAAGTGCGATCTGCTCATCATCGATGAGGCGAGCATGATCGATACGTTGCTGTTTTATCAGCTCTTGAAGGCCATACCCTCTTCGACACGGCTCATACTGATTGGAGATATCGATCAGTTGCCAAGTGTGGGCGCTGGAAACGTTTTAAAAGACCTGCTTGCTTCTGAGACGGTGGGATTTACACGGCTGACGCAGATCTACCGGCAAGCAGCCCATTCCAAAATCGTGACGAATGCCCATAGGATCAACCGAGGAGAGTTTCCTGAATTTTTAGGAGGCTCCGATTTCAAATTTGTCGAAAATGAGACCCAGGAAGAGATTTTAGCGACAATTATTGATCTCGTGACCAAACGGCTGCCGGAAAAATTCCATTTTCACAAGTTTGAAGACATCCAGGTACTCTCTCCGATGAAACGAGGAATAATCGGCTGTGAAAACCTCAATGTGGTCCTGCAAAAAGAGCTCAATCCGAGCATGGCTCCCCTTTGCAGAATGGGAAGGACCTTCCATGTCAATGACAAGGTGATGCAAATCCGCAACGATTATGAAAAACTCGTCTTCAATGGCGATGTCGGAACAATTTTATCGATCGATCTATCCAATCAAATGCTCGCGGTCCGTTATGAAGATCGTAGAGTCGAATACGGATTTTCTGAGATTGACGATCTGGTGCTGGCGTATGCGGTATCCATTCACAAATATCAAGGCAGCGAATGCCCCTGTATTATCATTCCGCTTCATATGAGCCATTTTAAAATGCTCCACCGGAATTTGCTCTACACTGGGATCACACGAGGGAAAAAACTGGTGATTTTGGTTGGAACAAAACAAGCCATTAGCATGGCGGTCAGAAATGACGAAGTCAAAAAACGGTTCACTGGTTTAGCCAGTACTCTTAAACAAATAAATAGCGACGCAAACTCTTTGATTTAACTAGAATGTTAGGGCATGAGCTCTTCGCTGCTTGAAAATTTGGATCGTAGCTTAGGCATTGTTCCTAAAGGACACTGCGACGACTATTTTCTCTATGCAGATGGGTCTGTTGTTCCTTATTGCGCTTCGTGGACGAGCCGTTGTATTCGGTCGATTTCGTTATTTCCAACCTTTTACGATCCCGCAGTATCAAATGTCATCGAAGTCTTCATAGCGTGCGTCGATCACTGGATTGCTCTTAAAAATGATCAAAAGTTTCACAGGCGTGCTGTTGCTGTCGATGAGTTTACGGAGCAGATTAAACGGATCTGCTTTATAGGAGAGTTTGTTTTCGTAGCTCTTGGTAAAATCGAAGCAGATTCAGTAAATAGAGAAAAAGTTTCAGCTTTGCTTTTGCAATTGCTCGGCAAGACACCCACTACTCTATCTCAATCTCTCCAAGAAATCGGACCGGAATATTTTTTGCAGCAGCTGGATCTAGTCACGATTTGGAAATGGGAAGAACAAAACCCTCCAGCACTGACACCCGCCATCTTGGAAATGCCAGCTCCGTTGACAGAGGTTTTGGATACTTCTCAGCCAAGACCCAACATCTTAGAAATCCCGGCTTTTTACAAAACACTTGTCCAGCGTATGGAAAATCCTACTGGAAAATGGTCTCTCTGGCTTGGCAATTGGTGGAGTGGAGCACACAATGATGCACAAAATGCGCTAGATAAGATGTGCAGGCAGATTCTAGAGGCTGAAGATCCGGTCTACAAACTGATTTATGCTTCAGCAAAAGTCTATTTAGGTGGTTTGCTAGCTCTTTTTAGAACGGGGAGATTCCCCGATTTGCAAATGAGAGCATGCTTAGATGAACTTGTCCGAGCTTCAGCTCTATGTTGTGGAGAATGGGCAACAGAGGCTGAAAGACAATATCTATCCTTCGTTGGCAAAGAAGTAACGCCTCAAGACAAAGCTCTCCAATGGAAATCAAGCTTTGTCGATGAACACCTTAAACTATTTTTTCCCGCTTTTTATACAAGAAGTGAGGATGCCCAAAACGTCCACCTGATGAATACTTTGCTCTTTCACTACGGAGAAAGGTTGGGAAAAGCTGAATTTAAAGTACCTTCCGAAGACATCCATGTCGTCAAAAAATCGACATCGCTGCCTTATCAATGGCCCGATGTTTACCGCTACTTAGAAAAAGCTTGGAACGAGACCAGCGTTGAGTCTTTAAAGATCGTCTCACAAACAAACAATTGGCAGGGTGATATTGGACTATTCCTTGAAGCTAAAGTCAGAGAAAAGATTTCTTCTGTGAAAGATCCTCAAGACTTTG
>CAZFXE010000120.1:0-3865 GCA_964522945.1 uncultured bacterium | reverse complement strand
CTCCGAGACGGGCGCAGTCTTCAATAATTTTCTCTAAAACATCGCCCGGATGAAGCTCTGCGGCCGAAAGATCGACCGAGATAGAAGCTGTGAAATTGACACCATTTCTCAGGCCTTTAACCTTGAAATTTGCTATCATTGTCTCTTTTTTCTTAGAGATATTTTTAAAACGTATTAAATTATTTTCAGCTAAGTCTTTCATGGTTTACCTCGAAGTAGAGGAAAATCGTAGGGTCTTTAGGCGTTTCTGTCAAGGATGGGTATGCACATGAAGTTAGAAAAAAGTTGGTATGAAAAACTCAAAAACGAAATCAGCCAGCCTTATATTCAAGAGCTGAAAAAGTTTCTCGAAGAAGAAAAAGCAGGCAAGACAATCTATCCTCCCGAGTCTCTTGTCTTCAATGCGTTTCTCCAGACGCCCTATGATAAGGTGAAAGTTGTGATTGTAGGCCAAGATCCCTACCATGGACCAGGACAGGCCCACGGCCTTTCCTTCAGCGTCCTTCCAGGTGTATCGATTCCACCCTCACTTAAGAATATCTATAAGGAGCTGGAGACCGATCTAGGAATCCGCCGGCCTTCCTCAGGATGTCTGATCTCTTGGGCAAAGCAAGGCGTTTTACTTCTCAATGCAACGCTGACCGTCAATGCAGGAGACCCTAAATCCCATCATGGCAAAGGCTGGGAAAGATTCACCGATGCCGTCATCGACATCTTAGCCCAAAGACCCGATCCGATTGTTTTTTTACTCTGGGGAAAGTCGGCCCAAGAAAAATGCCATAAGGTCATGGGAACCCATCATGCCGTCTTCCAGGCCGCCCATCCCTCCCCTTATTCAGCGGCAAACTTTTTAGGATGCCGCCATTTCTCAAAGGCCAACGAATTTCTTAAAAAAGTCGGCAAAGAGCCGATTGATTGGAATGTCAACTGAGTGTTCATAAACCCTTGCGAACTTGCTTTTTCTGACAAAAAGGGAAACGATCGACAGTAAAAAACATTTTATAGCGAGGGTTATGAACACCTTATTCGCCCTATTAAAAGGGGGCTGTTATCAACAAATCCACAGGACCTGAGTAATGAGTAGTATAGATATCTAAATCTAATACTAAAGAGAAGGATGTGGAAAAAGAGCAACTTAAGTAGTATGTGACCATGCAAGAACTTTCTACAAACCAATTCTTTTCTTTAGAGGCCTATCTCCATAGAGAGATTTTCGAGGGATCCAGCTTCGTATGGGATGCTCTTCGTCGTCTTGTTCCTTATCTAGAAGAACAAGAACTGGGCAAAATCGAAGTGGATGTTCCATCATCAGCTTATCTGATCAATCCCGAATTGATCTCGATCGGCGAAGGAACTATCATTGAGCCTGGAGCCTATATTGAAGGGCCTGTAATCATCGGACCTTATAATCAAATCCGTCATGGAGCCTACGTCAGGGGTAATGTCATCACCGGAGAAAGATGCATCATCGGCCACTCGACAGAAATCAAACACTCGATTTTACTCGATCGCGCCCATGCAGCCCATTTTAACTATGTCGGCGATTCGATTTTGGGAAACGATGTCAACTTAGGCGCCGGAGTGAAACTTGCAAACTTTCGTTTAGATCATAAAGATGTATTCGTTCTATTCCAGGGACAAAAAATTTCGACAGGATTGAAAAAAATGGGTGCCATCGTAGGAGATGGAGCTCAGCTCGGATGCAATGCTGTTGCAAACCCTGGAACTCTGATCGGCCCTAAAGCATTTTGTTATCCGTGCGTTAATATCAAAGGTATTGTTCCTTCAAGAGCCATTTACAAAGAGAGTCTATGACAACAGCAGAATTGCAAAAGACATCGAATTTCTATGCTCATCGCGATAAAATTGAACAGGAAATTGCTAAGAGCATTCTCAGCTTGGGTGAAAAAACAAAGTTAAGGGATGCGTGCGAGTATGCCTTAAAAAGCGGCGGGAAGCGTTTCCGTCCGTTATTAGTGCTCTTGATAGCTGAAGCCTTGGGTAACAACTTAAACGTCTTGGACGCAGCCTTATCAGCGGAATTTTTCCACACAGCTTCTCTTATCGTTGATGATCTTCCATGTATGGATAACGAAGAAGAACGGAGAAGCCAGCCGACACTCCATAAGATCTACGGAGAATCGATTGCGCTTCTTTCAAGCTATGCGCTCATCTGCGCAGCTTTTGAAAAGATTCATACGAATACGGCAAAAATGAGAGAATCTTCTTTCAGAGGAACAGCTGATGCGGCCGGCCTGTTAGCTTTAGAAAATGCGACACGCTGCGCTGGGATCTCTGGAGCTACCGGCGGGCAGTTCTACGATATTTTCCCACCGAACTTGAGCTTAGAAACCCTGCGCCATGTGATCTATCAAAAAACCGTAACCCTCTTTGAAGTCTCATTTGTTTTCGGATGGCTTTTTGGCGGCGGAGACGCTTTCCGTATCGATCAAGTCAAAAAAAGCGCCTATCACTTTGGCATGGCGTTTCAAATAGCCGATGACTTGGGAGATTTAGCCCAAGATGAAAAGAACCAACGCGAAATTAATTTAGCCAAACACATCGGTAAAGAACGTGCGTATTCAGTTTTTGAAGAAGAGCTTAAACTTTTTAAGATCACTTTGATGGAACTGGGACTCGATACACCGTCATTTAAGAAAATGTCCGACATGCTAGAGCAGCTAGCTGTCCGCAATTTCGAAACCCTCTAAAAGAAAGCCCGGCTTATTAAAGCCGGGCGCTATGATTATACACCTGCAGTTTCTGCTGGGGCGGACTCTTCTACACGAGCACCAGGCACTTTTTTCGCAGCAGCGACGGAGATTCCTTTTTCAATTTCATCAGCCATTTTGGGATTTTTCTTAAGCTCGTCACGGACGGCTTCTTTTCCTTGGCCTAAACGGTTTCCATTGTAGCTGAACCAGGCGCCTTTTTTCTCGATGACACCTAAGTCAGAGCCGAGGTCGATAATTGAACCAAGGCGTGAAATTCCTTCATTGAAGATGATGTCAAACTCAGCAACTTGGAACGGAGGCGCAAGTTTGTTTTTCACAACTTTAACTTTAACGCGGTTGCCGATCTCTTGGTTGTCAGCGCCTTTGATACTTCCAGTTCGGCGGATATCCATCCGAATCGAAGCGTAGAATTTCAAGGCTTTGCCGCCTGTTGTTGTTTCAGGATTTCCAAACATCACACCGATTTTTTCACGGAGCTGGTTGATGAAAATGCAGCAGGTATTGCTTTTAGCAAGTGTGGACGTCAGCTTCCGAAGAGCTTGCGACATCATACGCGCTTGAAGGCCCATGAATTGATCGCCGATCTCGCCTTCGAGTTCATTTTTTGGCACCAAAGCTGCAACGGAATCGATCACGATGACATCAACCGCATTTGAACGTGCTAGCATTTCTGCGATGTTAAGCGCTTCTTCACCAGAGCTTGGCTGAGAAATCATCAGTTCATCGATGTTAACACCGATTTTTGCAGCATAGCCTGGATCTAATGCATGTTCAGCATCAATGTAAGCGGCAAGTCCGCCTGCTTTTTGCGCATTTGCGACAATATGTGTGGCCAGTGTCGATTTACCGGAAGACTCTGGACCGTAAATTTCGATAATTCTTCCGCGGGGAACTCCGCCGATTCCAAGTGCGATGTCAAGAGCAACAGCTCCTGTAGGGATGACGCTGAATTCTCTAGTCAATGAGTGTTGACCAAGAGACATGATCGACCCTTCGCCAAATTGTTTTTCGATCAGATCGATCGCAGCTTCCAATGCTTTCTTTTTTCCAATATCTTGATGCGCCATATGAAGGGCTCCTTTTACAATTAGATTGACGAGGAAATAGCTTATCGTCAAGAACTAAAATAT
>CAZFXE010000119.1:0-3909 GCA_964522945.1 uncultured bacterium | reverse complement strand
AAAGTAAGGAAGTCTACACCGAGTTCTTCAAAAGAGATCGGGAGCTTGCCAACCATGGCACTGGCATTGAGATGGACTTTCACACCTTTGGAATGGCAAATTTGGACAATGTCCGAGATCGGTTGGATCACACCGGTGAGCGCATTTGCCCATGAAATGGAAAGAAAGGCTGTTTTAGGTTTAAGCGCTTCTTCTAAAGCAGAGAGTTTTAAGAGCCCTTTTTCGTCGACAGGAAGAAGACGTGTCACACAGCCGAGCTGTTCTAGACGGCTCATGGAAAGAAGAATGGGGGCCTCTTCAATAGAAGAAGTGAGAAGATAGTTGCGGCCGGTTTCACGGATTTCATCTAGATAGAAATTGATAAGCATCTGAAAAACTGCTTCTGGTCCACCTGAAGTGAGCACAAAGTGGCTCCGTTCGGAGGCTCCCAGCAAACTGTAGAGTTTTTTTAGAGCTGCATCGACATCTTCGTAAAGCTCTTGCCCTTTTTGGTGGGGAGCAGAAAGCGTCCCCCACTTGTGGAGAAAATAATGGTTCATCCGTTCGACCACGGCCGGAGACGGACGGGAAATGGTGTGGTGATCGAGGTAGATTTCCTTACGCATCTTTATGCCAATTTCCTGCTTCAAATGTGTAAATAACAGGCACTCCAGTGGCCATTTCGAGATTGACGACTTGTTCCTTGGTCAGCTTATCAAGGAACATGACGATAGAACGAAGGGAATTTCCATGGGCTGAAATTAGGACATTTTTGCCTTTGCTTAGCAAGGGTAAGATTGTCTCTTGAAAATACGGGATCGATCGTGCTGCAGTCATCTCAAGACTCTCTCCTTCCGGAGGAGGGACATCAAAACTTCTTCTCCAGATTTGGACTTGATCGGCTCCAAACTTTTCTCGCATTTCATCTTTGTTCATGCCTTGTAGCTCTCCATACATCCGTTCATTGAGCTGCCAAGCGACATGGACGGGTACGCAATCTTTTTTGGTCTCTTCGCTGTAAATCTCTGCCCACTCTTTGAGCTTGCCTTCCGAGTGGATAATGCAAGGGACCTTGCCCTCTTCATGGACGCTCATGGCCAACATGGCGGTCATCTGGGCCCGGATGAGAGAGGAGGTGAAAATCACATCGATCGGAGTTGTAGCAATTTTTTTACCCGCTTGGAACGATTCTTCGATCCCCTTCGAGCTTAGAGGGATATCAACCCACCCTGTAAAAATATTCTTTTCATTCCAGAGAGACGCGCCGTGTCTGAGGAGAATTAACTTAGCCATCGGTCTTTTCCTTGTATTTTCATCTTTTTAATGATACCATTTTACCACTATGAAACGCTTGAGTAAAGCATTAGCCGCTGCCGGAGTCGCCTCTAGAAGGGCCTGTGAGGAATTAATTTTTGACGGAAAAGTCACCGTCAACGGTAAAATCGTCCTCGTACCTCAAACCCTAGTCTCTTGGGAAGACGACAACATCTGTGTCGATGAGGTCCCCGTCAACAAAGAACAGGAAAGAGTTTATTTTATTTTGAATAAACCTAAAGGGTATATTTGCACAAACACACGAATTGGCTCTAAAAAGCTGGTTGTCGACATTTTTCAAGATCTTCCTTACCGTTTATTCACTGTAGGACGTCTGGATAGAGATACTACAGGCCTTCTTTTGGTCACCAATGACGGCCATTTCGCCCAACAAGTAATCCATCCTTCCAAAGGGCTAACTAAAGAATATCTTGTCAAAGCGTCTCAAGAAATCACCCATGACCACCTCGCTGCAATCGCCCGTGGCGGCATTATCGAAGGGACCCGTGTTAAACCCGTCCGCGTTGCTAAAATGCGCAAGGGAACCGTAAAAATCGTGGTCCGCGAGGGCAAAAAAAGAGAAGTCCGCCTTTTGGCTCAAAAAGCCGGTCTTGATATCGTCTCCTTGCACCGCATCCGCATTGGACCTCTCGTCCTTGGGAATCTTGAAGTCGGAGATTTCCGTCCCTTGACTGAGAGTGAAAAGAAGTTGCTCCTCAATCCAGATTCCGCTATATAAGTCTCAAAATAATTTTGGGTCTTTCTTATGCTGACGATTGCTCGTCTTTTTGGCAAGTCTCCATTTGCCCTATTAAAAATTCACATGACCCGCGTCAGCAACTGCATGGAAAAGTTGGCAGAGATTATGTCGCATCTGCCGCCTGTCGACAGACTGATCGACGAACTTTGCAAGCTCGAACATGAAGCTGATCTAACTAAAAACGATATCCGCAATAATCTTCCCAAAAGCATCTTCCTTCCAATGGACAGAAGTCACTTTTTGGATATTCTCTCCATTCAAGATAGCATTGCGGATCAGGCCGAAGAGATCGGCCTTTCTTTGCAACTCCGCCCTTTAGATCCTACATTCACCCCTGATCTTCAGCTGCTATTTCAGAAGGTCTATGATGCGTTTTCTTCCGCCCATCAGATCATCGGCGAGATCAACGAGCTGTTAGAATCGTCTTTCGGCGGCATCGAAGCAGAAAAAGTCAAATCGATGGTTGAACAAACGGCTCTTAAAGAGTTCGAGACTCAAAAATTTCAACGCAGCTTGACTGCAAAGCTATTTGCCCAAGGAGACAAATTATCAGCTCCCGACTTTTATCTCTGGATGAAACTGATCGAAAATATGGGAAATATTGCAGTGATTTCTGAAAGGCTGGCAAACCGTATTCGAATGGTTCTGGAACTGAAGTAAAATGGATATCTACGCGATATTAACAATTCTTATCCTCGTCATTGGCTTCTATATGTCCTGGAACATCGGAGCCAACGATGTCTCGAATGCCATGGGAACATCCGTTGGCTCCGGTGCATTGACATTGCGGCGCGCAGTCATTTTGGCAGGAATTTTAGAATTCTGCGGCGCGTATTTTGTGGGGGCCAACGTTTCCGAAACGATGGAACGCGGGCTTGTCAACCCCGAGATTTTCACCTCTCAGCCTCTGATTTTAGTCCTCGGCATGTGCGGCGCTCTTTTGGGAACCAGTTTTTGGCTCCAGCTAGCCTCTTACCTTAGATGGCCTGTCTCGACAACGCATGCGATTGTCGGAGCTATCATAGGTTTTGGAATTGTCGCAGGAGGCATTGACGCAATCCTTTGGAAAGAAGTCAGCGCCATTGCTGTGAGCTGGGTGCTCTCTCCTGTGATCAGTGCCATTATTTCCTTTACGATTTTTTCAGTTTTACAGAAAAAAATTCTCTATGCAATGGATCCGATTGAAGCAACGAGAAGAGCGCTCCCGCTTTTCTTTTTCATTGTTTTTCTCACGTTTACCTTAAGTTTACTGACGAATGGACTGCAAAATCTCAACCTGCAGTTTTCGTTTGCTGAAGCTTTTGGCATTTCTTTCTTAGTCGGGAGCATCGCTGCTGTAATTTCGTATTTCGTGGTTCAAAAGATCGCTGTCCCTGCTAGCTACGTTCAACCTATAGGCCGGCACTCACCTCAAACTGTCATCAGCCTAGACAAAGCAATCAAACATCTGCAAAGAGTGCGCGTTTCTTCATTAGATGAAACCCATGAGAAAATTTCTGAGATCCTGCACGATGTTAAATCGCTTTCTCGTAAAATCCGGGAAGAGACCCATTTCGGAGAGAGATCATCTGAGTATCACTTCGTTGAAAAGGTGTTTGTTTATCTTCAAATCCTTAGCGCCTGTTATGTCGCATTTGCCCATGGCGCAAATGACGTCGCTAATGCGATCGGACCCGTAGCAGCCGTCCTTGGAATATTAAAAAATGGATATCTTACTGAAACTTCAATTGTTCCATCTTGGCTCTTAGCTCTTGGAGGCATTGGGATTGTGATCGGCCTTGCCACCTGGGGCTGGCGCGTTATGGAGACCATCGGCAAAAAAATAACAGACCTGCCGCCGACAAGGGGATTTTGTG
>CAZFXE010000118.1:0-3917 GCA_964522945.1 uncultured bacterium | reverse complement strand
ACCAGAAAGCCACCGGCGTCCAGCTCCACCGCAACATCCTCCGCGCCGAGACCGCACCGATCGTCGCCCTCTGCCTTCTTCAGCAAAGCTAGCTGAAGATCAACTTTCCAAGCCTTTTGCAGAGAGCTTCATGGCTCTGCACTACTGCCATAGGGAATACCACCTCTTGAAGGTCAATTCCCCGGATGGCAACGAGTCTCACGCCGTCTATTTCTTTTCCCCAGGAGACAAATGATATCCAAGCGTGGCGCAATACATCCCGAGAAATGTGCACTGCCTGCGAGTGATCCAAAATCTCCTCAATAAATGCCTGATGGTCCAGATACTCCTTGACATATGTAAGACGTTTCGCACATTCGGAAGTAGCTATGAGCAGAATATTTCCCAATCCTTCCGCTGTGATGGAGGACTGACAAATCAAACCTCGGGCGTCAATCGCTCCCCCAGACCGAGCGAGATGCATCAAACACCCCATCAATTGCTCCGGCGCATGTGTAATGATCAATTCCGCATCCTTTCTAGTTCTTGGAATGGGGGAATATGGGAACTTCTGATGCCACGTTTTTAAAATCTCCTCGCCGGTGGATTTATTTTCGGGCTTATCCGTTCTAAGTAATTTGCTAGCGATTGCAAACAAACACCGCGCAGCAACCTCCGATTTATCGTTCAGTTTAGGGCGAATTTTTTCGGCAATATTTACGAATTGGGGATGTTCGGGTGGGCATTTTTCTACAATTTCTAGCAAGCACTTAACACTCAAATCATTAAACCTCTCGTTAAAAATTTGCTCAACACCCGGCCAATGCTGCAGCCGCGCCATGGAGCCGACAAGGGTGCTAAGAGCGTCCTTGTCCATCGTTCGAAAAACTTGAGGATCGCTTAAATAGCTGGTCACGAAGTTAAACTCAGACGGACGGAATTTCTTAAATTGATCAGAACATTGATTGAAAACAGTTTGCACAAAGTCCCACTGTCCAGAAGCGGAGAGAACCGCATCCTCGAATATGTCCACCAGTATCTGACTCTTCTCAACGGTCAGCCAATTCAGAAATTCTCGGTCGCGGATCAATTCCTTCATTGTCGCATAGTCAGCCATACGGTTACGCGGAAGATAAGCTGCCCGAAAAGCTTTGAATTTCTCGGTAAAATCAGGAGGTGCGCTCGTTGATACCACCGCACTTGGTCCACTTAGGGAAACTGCAGCCATAACACTTCCGGAACTAACTGTCGATCAATTTTTTGAGCGTTTTGCAGAGAGCTATATGACCTGGCAACATTGGACGTAGTGTGCCTTGTCCCGTTTCCCAGATGGTAAACGACATCAAAATGTAGCGTAATATGCGCTTAGAAATGTGCTCTGCCTGGGGGTGAGCTAAGATTTCCTGAATAAATCCTTGACGGGCTGTCGGAACCTCAAGCGCATCTGCTGCGAGCAGAATCTCTCCCAATTCTTCCGCTGAGATGGGGCGCTGACCAATCAAATCTCGGGGATCAATCATTCCTCCAGGTCGAGCGAGGTGCATTAAACACCCCCCCAACTGATCCGGCGCATGTCTTACGATTAACTCCACATCGTCTTTGTTTTCTGGCGTGAGAGGATAGGGGGAAAGCCGATTCCACATTGTTAAAATCTTCGTGCCGATGGGTTTGATCTCATCCTTATTCGTCTGAAGTGTTTTTTTAGCAATCGCAAATAAACACCACGCAGAACGTACCGATTTATCCGCAATCAGTTTGGGGAGAATTTTTGTGATGATACCTGCGAACTGGGGACATTCGGGTGGAAGTCCCTCTACAATTTCTACTAAACACTGAAGACTTAGACCTGCCAATCCCTTGTCGATAATTGACTCGAGACCTGACCAATTTTGCAGATACACCATAGAGAGGGCGAGGCCGTTAAGTTGTGCCGGTGTCATGGTTTTACAGACTTGAGGATCCTTTAAATACTGCATTACAAGACCCAACCTATCGGTTATACAGGACGGAAGTTTCTCGAACTCAGTGTGATATCGATCGAAAACAGTGCGTACAAAATCCCACTGTCCAGTAGGCATCGTGACCACGGTATCCAATACCCCCAACAAATACGAACAATGCTCAGTGACCAGCCAGTCTAGAAATGGTGAGTCATTGATCAGTGGCTTCATTTCCTCATAGTTTTTGTTATAAACAGCTGTCTTAAAAGCGTTGAATTTCTTTTCAAAATCAGCGCTCGCTTGCACTGTTGTACTTGGTCCAGGTCTAGTTGGGGCAACTGCAGCCATAAACACCTCGTTGGTTTGAAGACCAAACACTGTAAGGCAGATGAGGAATTTCCCACAAACAAAATGTTTGCAATCTAACCGCTGATCAACCTCTTAAGCTCATCGCTAATGCCAACGGCATGGATCCTAAGTGGATCCCTGGCCTCCAGTTGATTGGTATATAACCACTCGAGTTGCGATATCAAGGCCTGACGTAACAGATCCTTGGGGATTCTCGCTACAGCTTCACATGACAACAGAACGTCTATCAACATCTGCCGTTCGGCCGCATCACGATGATTGACAACTGTACTCCCTGCCGCAGTAAGCACCAACAGGGCATACCCCAATTCTTCTGGAGAAATACCATCCAAAAAAGTCTTGAACGCCTTCCCGTCTACTGCCGGTTCTCGAGCCAGCCTCATACAAAGTTCCGCTCTCTCTATATCACGTGTTGTCCGCGATTGTGCAATCAGGGTCCTAATCCTAGCACAGAGGAGCTCAGTGGGGCGCAAAAGGGGAGTTCTATCGCCTACCCCCTTCCTATTTATTTCCAACCACTTTTCTAGCGATCCGAGGGTTCCTTTCAACATGAGTACGGGAATACTCGATGTATCTTGGTGGCGAAGAACGAACTCTATAAATCTTGTAACGGCTCGCGGGCGAAAGCCACCCACATCATATCCCTTACACTCCCTTGTCGCAGCCAACAAGAGCGCAATACCTAATTCCCTCGGTGGAATAGGTCCAAATAAGCGCATTGCTTCTTCGTCAAGCTCCAGTCGAGCTGATTCGATAAAACACTCCCTCAGACGTCCCGGAGCTAGTTCCCGGATGATCTCAACACCTGCTCTGTCTGTTATCGGCACAGGAAAAGGAGTGAGGTCATTCCACTTTTCTAAAAGTTTGGTTGCGATTGGCCTGTATGCAGGGACTGTGAATGCTCCTTTGGCCATAGCAAACAGGCCACACGCAGCGGGCACCGATTTATCTGCGGCCATCCTGGGGATGCTCTTCGCTATTACATCTGCCCATTTAGAATAATCTAAAGGGAGCATCGCTACAATTACTGATAAAGCCTCAATTTTTAGCTCGCCGATTTTTTCGTTAAAAAGTGGCTCGAAAACCGGCCAATTTTGAAGACTCGTCATAGCCACGACTAATTCGTTCAGATCGTCCTCTCCCTCAGGTTTAAAATTTGGGGGATCACTTAAATACCGGACGACGACTTTTACTGGTCCTATACTGCACCTATGCCGTAGATGGTCCTGCAACGGCCCACGGCATTTCGCGACAACAGTCAGCACGAACTCCCTACGCGCCTTTATCTCCTCTGGTTTCCGCTCTGTTATCGCTTTGTACAACGCATCCACCACCGACTCGATCTCTTCCTTTGCCAGGTAATCTAAAAAGGTGGCATCTCGGATCATCTCGTTGAGACACGTGAAGTTCCTCCCGAAGTTCCTCCCTTTGACGGCGCGATTGAAATCGTCAACCTGAAGTGGATGGAGGGTATCTGAACTCAGATCACATCGACGGGAACTAGTCGGAGCAGCAGCAGCCATAACACCTCATTGGTTTGAAGACCAAGCACTGTAAGGCAGATGAGGGATTTCCCACAAACAAAATTGTTTGCAATATTGCTGCAGTAAATTATGGTGATCTTGAGGT
>CAZFXE010000117.1:0-4047 GCA_964522945.1 uncultured bacterium | reverse complement strand
GAGAGAACATGGCCTTAACCAATTGGTGTACCCTTTCATTTGGGTCTCTGATCAATCAGTATAAGAACATACAAAGTACGCTCGTTCAGCAAGTCAAGCAGCTTGCAAGCCGAGCTTCGCTTGCCACACCCGGCCGTTTCTTGCTCGTCCAGTTCCAAATGAGCCAGGTGACACAGATCGGTGACTCGATTTCGAACCTTATATCGCAGGTCCAGTCGATGATCAACGCCTCTGTACGTAACCAAAAAGCACAATAAAATAAAGGTAACAACTTATGGCACAACTACAGAAATACAAAGACGATTTCGTGCTCTTGCTGGAATCAGGCTTTATCGCCGCCAGCCAGACCGACGAAGATGGAGCAACAAAACTTTTCCGCGCTGCTCAAATTCTGCAGCCAGAAAACATCATGCCCAAAGTAGGCTTTGGTTATATCCATCTCCTCAAACTGGAGCTTTCCCAAGCTTGCAAAAAGTTCGAAGAGGTTCTAAAAGCCGATCCGCACAATGAAATGGCCCGTGCAATGCTAGGGCTTAGTACATCACTCACTGTCAAGGAAGCCGATAAAGGTGAAAAAATCCTGCACGAAGCGATGAAAAACTCTAAAGATCCTAGTGTTAAAAATATGGCCTCTACTGCAATTGATTTCGTAGAGCAGTATGTCAAAAAACAACCTACACCTGTTCAAGGCCAAACTCAAGCCGGCAAGACACAGAAAAAGAAAGGCAAGTAAATGGTCGACAGTCCGGACCGCCTAGACCCCATTAAGAAAATCGGAGAAGACAAGCAAGCGGGTGGACCTACCCCGCAGCCTGGCTCGTTCGAATCTGCTATGGAAAAAGCGGCCCAGCAACCCGGTTCTGCGGCAAAGCCGGGCGGAGTTTCCCCCATGGAACTGGCTCAAAATCAGATTCCGCTGACGCAAGGACCGACCTTTGACAGCCTGCTTAGCCAGACCAAGTCTGTCCACGGTATGCTTGGAGACATCAACACCAATCTGCAAACCAAGAACCTCAAGCTTAAACAATCCGACCGCGCCTCTCTTCGCAACAAGCTGACGAATGCTAATTCGTATTTGAAAGCTGCCAATAACAAAATCGGCGCTGAAGTTGTTGAAGAGCCTCCAACATCTGGCGGCGGTATTTTGGGCAAGTTTCTTGGGCTTGTGACACAAGGCCAAGCCAACATTGCCGCAACGCAAAAGCAGATCCTAAGCTTAAAGAGCAAGGGTAGTTCTCTCAATCCTGGTGACTTCTTGGCCATCCAGATCAAGCTTGCGCATGCTCAACAAGAAATCGAATATGCTTCTATGATGCTGGCCAATACAGTGTCTGGCTTGAAAACTTTATTTAATATTCAGCTTTAATTTTACCCGCAGGACCCTATGGATAGCAGCTCTCATTTTGATAAGCTGATCTCACAACTCGAAAACCTCGAACTCACTACCGTCCATGGCCGGATCACCGAAATTGTCGGAATGCTCATCCGCGCTATCATTCCCCAAGTGAAAATGGGTGAAGTCTGCCTGATCAAACGCGAAGGCGATCCTCTCATGGCAGAGGTCGTTGGTTTTACAAAAGATGAAGTTTTTCTCTCCCCATTAGGAGAAATGAAAGGGATCGGCCCCTCTTCCGAAGTCATTCCCATGAGAATGTCGATGCAGATCAAGGTCGGCCCCAAGCTGCTTGGCCGTATCCTCGATGGCATGGGCAATCCTCTGGATGAAGACACCAAAGGGCCGCTCAATTTAGAAGAGACCTACCCCGTTATCAATGCTCCGCCTGATCCCTTAAAAAGAAAAGTTATTAAAGAACCTCTTTCTGTCGGAGTACGTTGCATTGACGGAGTTCTCACCGTAGGCAAAGGCCAAAGGATGGGTATTTTCTCCGCAGCAGGCGTCGGAAAATCGACACTGCTTGGGATGATCGCCCGCTATGCGCAAGCAGACGTCAACGTCATCTCTCTTATCGGTGAAAGGGGCCGTGAGGTTCGCGAATTCATCGAGAACGATCTTGGGGCCGAAGGTCTTGAACGTTCAGTGATCATCGTCTCCACATCTGATCAAGCCGCTCAGCTCCGCCTCAACGCCGCTTACGTCGGAACAGCCATCGCCGAATATTTCCGCGACCAAGGCAAGACCGTCATCTTGATGATGGATTCCGTCACCCGTTTTGCTCGGGCGCTCCGTGAAATCGGACTAGCTGCCGGAGAACCTCCTGCTCGCGCCGGTTACACTCCTTCGGTTTTTGCAACCCTTCCCCGGCTGCTTGAAAGATCAGGCAATTCTGATAAAGGCTCCATCACAGCATTTTATACCATCCTCGTTGCCGGTGATGATCTGAATGAACCTGTCTCCGATGAAGTCCGCTCCATTTTGGACGGCCATATTATTCTCTCCAGCGACCTGGCCAGCCAATACCACTTCCCTGCCATCGATGTCCTTCGATCCATCAGCCGCGTACTCACTCAAATTACAAGTCCCGTACACGTCCAGCTCATCGGAAAAATCCGTGAGGTCCTCTCCAATTATAAGAAAAACGAGCTCCTCATCCGCATCGGTGAATACAAACCCGGCTCCGATAAAAATGCCGACTTTGCCATCAAGTATATCGACAAAGTCAACCGATTTCTCAAACAACAAGTCGAAGAGACCTGCACCTTTGAAGAGACCCTCCAGCAGCTCGAAGCGTTGTTCAAATAACCTATGAACCTACACCAGTATTCTAAACATTCGCTTTTCGCGCCTTTTTCGCCAGATGCCAAGACCGCTTCTTGGCCTACTTTACTAAATATGTCCCGCGAAGCGATCTTGGAATCTGACAAAAAATGCATCAAAAATCAAATATTTAGAATTCTGGGATAGGTTCATGGAAGAGTCCGAAAAATATCCTCTTGACCAACTGGTAGCCATCAAACAAAAACGGCTGGAAGAAGCCGAAAAAGTTTTGGCTGAAAAAAAATCCATTCTGGCCCAAGAAGAGCAAAAACTCCTCAATCTCGAAAAAAAACGGGACGAAGTCCAAGAACATTACAAAGCCAAGCTGGCCCAGTTCCGGGAAAAACTCGATGCAGGAACAGGCACTGACAAAATCCAGCAGATGAAGCAGTACTTAAAACTCGTTGCTGAAGACCTCAAAGTCGAGGAACAAAAAGTCCAAGCTCAACTCAAAGTTGTTGCAACTGCCCAAAACCAAGTCGATCTGGCAAGACAAGAGCTCTTCCAGAAGCAAAAAGATGTTGAAAAATTAAAAATTCATCATAAAGAATGGACGCGCGAGTCCCATCGTATTGAAGAACAAAAAGAAGGTGTTTTCAACGATGAATCAGGCAGTGGCATGCACACTCTAAAAAAAGCAGAAAAAAAACGTAGAAACCGCGGTAATAAATAACCTCCTATGGCAGATGTGACAAAAATTCCAGGACCAGTCCCCAATGAACCGAACCGCGAATCCCGCCAAATCAAACCCGGTACGGACAAATTCAAAGACATGATGAAAATCGATAAATCGGGCGAACGGGAGAAAAAAAAGAAAAAGCGACAGGAAGAAGCTGAAGAAGACACCAAAGCAGAGCTCCGCACCGGGTCGTCAACCCCCGACAAAGTCGCAGAAGCTAAAAAAGCCGCAGAATTTAAAAAAATCCAAGCCGTTGGAGAGAGTGAAAAACGGCAGTCCATGGCGCAAAAAAGAGCTGAAGAGTCGGCCGCTGCCGAGGAAGCCGCCGCTGCGCAGATCAATCAGAAGAAAATTGAATCCCTTAATCTTGAAAAAATCGATTCGACCACTGCTGAAAAAAAACAAACCGCCTATCAAGGACAGATCGAACAAAAAGAGATTGTCGAAGAAAAAATCGAAGCAGTCGAACAGAAAAAGGAATTAGAGGCCACTACCCTTAAAAGAGAAGTCAAAAAAGAGGCCGGCGCCCCCAGCTCCCCAGCGGTAGTTCCTGCTGCTACGACTCTAGGCCCACTATTTATTGCCCCAGCTCCTGAGGTCGCTCCAGCCTACACCCAGCTCAACGGTGAAATGCTCGCCCTCTTCGAAAAGA
>CAZFXE010000116.1:0-4186 GCA_964522945.1 uncultured bacterium | reverse complement strand
TGATGGAAGCTTTCACGCCGATGAAGTCACAGCGTGCGCTCTATTGTTAGCTTTTGATCTCGTCGATCAGGATAAAATTATCAGGACGAGGGATCTTACTTTGATCGATACCTGCGAGTATGTCTGCGATGTCGGCGGCATTTACGAGCCTGAAGCTAAACGGTTTGATCATCATCAAGTCGGCTATCAAGGCGAATTTGCCAGCGCTGGCATGGTCTTGCTCTATCTCAAAGATCAAGAGCTGATTGATGAAAAACTTTACGATTTTATGAACCGGTCGTTCATTTGGGGCGTTGATGCCCATGATAACGGCAGGGTGACCCTAGAATCCGGTGTTTGTACATTTTCTCAGGTCATTTCAAATTTTGTCCCTCCTGACTATGAAGTCGAAGCCGAAGAAATGACTAGGGCTTTTTTTGAAGCTGTGGATTTTGCTCATGGCCATGTCAAAAGGCTTTTGGCAAGATACCATTATGTCGAACAGTGCCGTGAAATGGTATCACAGGCCATGAAAGCCGGGGGCAATGTCCTCTTCTTTGAAAAAGCGATGCCGTGGATCGATGTCTTTTTCGATATGGGCGGAGAAAGACATCCCGCACAGTTTGTGATTATGCCATCGGGGACATATTGGAAGCTCAGAGGAATCCCTCCTAATTCTAAAGAACGGATGAAAGTCCGTGTTCCTCTTCCCGAAGCCTGGGCAGGACTGATGGATGAGGAGTTGAAAAAAGTCACCGGAATACCCGGAGCCATTTTTTGTCATAAAGGGAGGTTTATTTCTGTATGGGAAACGAAGGACGATGCATTGAAAGCGCTGAATCTGATATTGAAAAAGAAATGACGATCTTTGGGAAAATCATCAAGGGCGAGCTGCCTTGCGAAAAGGTGTTTGAAAACGAACGGATTCTTGCTATCAAAGACAGGTATCCCGCTGCTCCTGTCCATATTCTGATCATGCCCAAAAAAGAAATCCCAAACCTCCAAGCTCTCCAACCAGAAGATTTTCCGCTCATTTCTGAGATCATCTTAGTGGCCCAAAAGCTCGCTAAGGAGTTTGAGATTGAAGACGGCTACCGCTTGTTGACCAATAACGGCGAAGAGGCCGGACAGACAATCTTCCATCTCCATTTCCACCTCCTCGGAGGGCGTAGGCTTACTCACCTGGGATGAAAAGATATCTCCTGACACTTTTGCTTCCGCTTATGGTATTTGCAGGTGAGCAAGAAGATGTCCGCCGCATTCACGCCCATCTTTTTGTTCACGATCCTAGATCTGCTGTCAAAGACGCTGAAAAATTCCTGAAGATTTATCCCGACTCCAAAGAACTAAGGCTTGCATATTTGCAAGCGTTGGCTGAAAAAGGCGACGAGACCGCTGTTCTCCAAGAATGGGGAAAAAGAAAAGAAGAACTCCAAAAAGACCGATATGCTTTAGAGATCCTCGCTTGGGGAGTTTTGAAAAAAGGAGACCTCTCTTCTCAGCTCAATATCCACTTAAGTTCACTGATTGGTGCATCGCTTACACGAGATGTCAGAGCCGTTCCGATGTTGGTGAATGCCCTCCGGGGAAGTAATGCGCTGCTTCGTTTAATCGCTGTGAGATTTTCTGCAAATTATGGCGATGGCCCTTTGCAAGAAGAGCTCAAACGTATGCTCACGGAAGAAAAAGTTTGGTTTGTCCGCTTAGAGGCTATTCGAGCTATCGGCCAGCTTAGGATCACATCGCTCCGTGAAGAGCTCAAAGAGATGATCTCGGACAAAAACACGCTCGTTGAAGAAAAAGCCGAAGCGATCATCGCTCTTGTTCAAATGTATGATGGTGTCAGAGAGAGCGATTTAAAAGATCTGATCAGCAGCAACAGGGCCGGATTAAGGCAGCTGGCCTGTGAACTCGTGAGTTATTTTGATCTGCATGGCAATGTCAAAGATCTCGTTCCGCTTTTGCAAGATGCTTCTCCTGATGTTAGAAGTCATGCGCTCCATACGATCGGGCTACTGCGGATTAGAGTCGGAGAAAAAAGACTGAAGGCTTTAATGGAAGATTCTTCGCCGATGGTGGCGATCACGGCTTGTTGGGTAGCGACGCTTCAGGGAATGGGAGAGGGGATTCAAGAGCTTGGAAAATGGATCGATGATATCCATCCGCGCTGGAGGCTCTTGGCAGCTTCGACCTTGAGTAGTTGTGGCAAGAAAGGCATTGCTCTTGCACTAGAGAAAATGGAAAAAAGCGAAGACCCTTTTGTTCGGGCGAACTTAGCCATTGGACTGATTGGTCAAAGAGTCGAAGTTCAAAAAGCTTCTGAAGTGATCTATGAGATCTTGGACAAAGAAAAAGAGACTCCTTTGATGTGGGATCAGAATTCTCACATGAGAATTCTGGCTAGAAGCCAAGTCAGCCATATCGATCAGATCCCGAATTATCCCAAGGTGATTGATCAGATGGTCCGATTGGATCTTCTAAACATCTTATGCATCATGCAGCATCCCAAAGCCCAGGAAGCCGTCAAAGGATACGTTAAAAACGAATCGTGGGGGATCACAGGAGCTGCGGTAGCGGTCTTATTGGAAGAAGGCGATGAAGGGGCAATGACGGTGATCAGCGGGCTTTTAAAAGATGAAGATCCGCACATCCGTGTCCAAGCGGCTTTTATTCTAGCGATGATGGGAAGCGATCCTGAAGCTGTCAAAGTCCTCCAAGAGGCTTATCCTAAAATGTCCCGCGAGATCAAAATCCAGATCTTGGAGGCGATCGGCCATGTCGGGAGTTTAGAGTCGGTGCCGTTTCTCATTGATATCTTAAGCGAGCCGTTTCAGCTCTTAAGGGTTATTGCAGCGTCTGCAATGATCCAGTGTCTTTATCATTGAAAGAGATCTCCTGAAAGCTGTATGAATTTAAGTATGGCAAATGCAATTCTCGAACAAAAAGTCCACGATGTTCAAAAGATCCTCCAGGAAAAAAACATCGATGGGTGGCTCTTGTATGATTTTCATCATAGCAACCGCCTTGCCTGTGATTTTTTAGGGCTTTCTCCTGAGACCATGCTGACAAGAAGGTTTTGTTATTGGATTCCAAAGAAGGGTGACCCCATTGGCATTGTCCATAGCGTCGAGACGAATGTTTTGGCTCATACACCAGGAAAAAAACTCGTCTACGCAGCTTGGAAGCTTTTTGAGTCGCATTTAAAAGAGATTCTGCAAGGATCAAAAACAGTCGCCATGGAATATTCCCCAAGAGGAGCTATTCCAACAGCCTCTAAAGTCGATGGAGGCATGCTCGACCTTGTGAGAGAGCAAGGCATTCAAGTAGTCAGCTCTGCTTCTTTTTTACAAAACTTCACCTGTGTCTGGACTGAGAAGCAGTACGATCTGCATAAAGAGGCTGCAGAGGCTTTAGATGAGATCGCTGCTGCGACGTGGAAGTGGATTGCTGATCGGCTCAAAGGGGAAGAGATGATCACGGAGTATACCGTGCAGCAGTATATCTTGGCCGAGATGAAAAAGCGGAAATGTGTGATGGATGGAGTGCCAATCTGCGGTGTAAATCAAAATAGCGCAAATCCTCACTACTGTCCTGAATTGAAAGGATCTCGCTCTGTGAAGAAGGGAGATTTTATCTTGATCGATCTCTGGTGTAAGCGTGATCTGCCTCAAGCTGTCTATGCCGATATTACAAGAGTAGCTGTGGCGGGAAAACCGACGGCGAGACATGAAGAGATTTTTCAAATCGTCAGAAAGGCCCAGAAAGCTGGAACAGATCTAGTCAGAGAAAGAATCACAAAGAAAAAAGAAGTCAGAGGCGCTGAAGTCGATGATGCCTGTAGAAAAGTCATCGTAAATGCGGGATATGGGGAGTATTTTACCCATCGGACGGGACATAACATTCATACAGAAGACCATGGGCCTGGAGCCAATATCGATGGATTCGAGACGTTAGATGATAGAATTTTGATCCCAAGGAGTTGTTTTTCAATCGAGCCGGGGATCTATCTGCCAAGGGAATTTGGCGTTCGATTAGAATACGATATCTTTATCCATGACAATCACACCATCGAAGTCACCGGTGGGATCGAAGATAAGCTGGTGGTCCTTAACCAAAATTCTTGAGACAATTTCTAGCGTGAAAGCTCCGTAGAATCGACGACCGCAGGCTTCGCAAGTTGATCCGTATTAATGCAATACGAATCAAC
>CAZFXE010000115.1:0-4248 GCA_964522945.1 uncultured bacterium | reverse complement strand
CCTTTGCACCGATAGCTCAATCGGATAGAGTACCCGGCTTCGAACCGGGTGGTTACAGGTTCAAGTCCTGTTCGGTGCGATGTTTTCTTATACACAATCAGAATTCGCTCAATTCATTTATGACCGCTTAGGAAAAGGCAAGCGGCATGCCGCATTGCTATATTCACAGTGGTTCAAAACGGGCAAGATGGATCCATCCAGTTGGGCAGAGCCGCAAGCACTTGCTCTTATCGAAGAGATGTTTCGGCTTGTTGATCAGACTCTGCCTTCGATTGTCTCAGAGCAGCGTGATGGCGATACCACCAAGTTTTTATTAAAGTTATCGGACGGTCTTGAAACGGAATCTGTTCTCATCCCGATGCAAGCGGGCGTAACGCTTTGCATCTCTTCTCAGGTCGGATGCAAAAGGGGATGCACTTTTTGCGAGACCGGAAGAATGGGTCTCTTAAGATCTCTTACAGTCAGCGAGATTGTTGCACAAGTGTTTGTAGCGCGATTCGTCTTGAACTCTCCTGTCAGGAATATTGTTTTCATGGGGATGGGCGAGCCTTTCGATAACTACGATAATGTCATGCAAGCGATCCGGGTGCTTACCGATCCTGCAGGTCTCGGATTTGGCCCGAGCAGGATCACGGTCTCAACCAGCGGATGCCTCGATGAGATTTACCGGTTTATCAAGGATGCCGACCCAGCATTGAACCTGGCAGTTTCGATTAACGCTCCGACAGATGAGATTAGAGACCGGGTTATGCCAGTCAATCACAAATGGAATCTGGAAGCTCTGAAAAAAGCCCTCATTGAATATTGCAAACACCCTCGCAGAGAGATTTTAATTGAGTATGTGCTGCTCAAAGATCTCAACGATTCGTTGGAATGCGCTGACCAACTTGCCGCCTATCTAGAAGGCCTCAAAGTCAAAGTGAATTTGATTCCGTATAATTCTCAAAGAAAAAGCCGGTTCCAGCCACCGGAAGAAGATGTTCAAGAGGCCTTTGCGAAGAGGATTTTTGAAAAAGGGTATCAAGTGCTGCTCCGACGTCATAAAGGACGCGGCATAATGGCCGCTTGCGGGCAACTAGGGAATAAAGATATACGGAAGAGATGGATAGAAAAGGCTGGATCTTCATCGCTCTTGCGCTCTTTGGTTTAGTTTTTTTTCTTTCAATAGCTCCGATTTATGACCGTCCAGATGCCAATGTCTATGCCGATCAACGGATGTTTTTTGGAATTCCTAATTTCTTCTTAGCTCTGCCAGGGCTGATATTTATCATTTTAGGTTCGCTGGGTTTTTGGAAGCTTTGGCCCCAGAGAAAGACATTTTTAAGAGCTGTCTGGATGATATTTTTCATAGCGAGTATCGGCATTGGACTAGGTTCAGGCTATTACCACTTAGATCCTTCAGATCAGAGGCTGTTTTGGGATCGGCTTTCCATCTCAACGGCATTCATGGCTCTTTTAGCAGGTGTCATTTCAGAAAGGATCTCTTTAAATACCGCGAAAAAAGTCGCACCATTTTTGATTTTATTCGGGATGGGAAGTATTTTTTATTGGGGATGGTCAGGAGATATACGATTCTATTCGTTGATCCAGTATTTTTCGATCATCGCACTTCCTTTGCTCTGCTTCTGTTTCCCTATGAAGGACGACAAATACATCTATGGCGTTGTCATCTTTTATGTCTTAGCAAAGCTTATTGAAATGGTTGATGGGCAAATTTTTAGTTTGACCCATCAGATGATCAGCGGACTGACTCTTAAACAGCTCTGCGGGGCTGTCGGCGTCTATTTTGTCTACCGAAAATCGGCAAAGTCATATAATGTGCAAAAAACGTAAAAAAATACTTTTTGCTACACAAGGAAATCATTATGGTTGACAAGTCAAAGTTTGATGAACAAGAACAAGCGCTAGGAAACCGGATTACAATTAATGGACGGGGTGTTTATGTCACCGAGGCCATGAAAAACCATGCGATCGATAAACTCTCCAAGCTCGATCATTTCCATAATCATATCACAGAACTCCATGTCACACTCGACATCCAAAAACTCGAGCATACGTGCATCATCGTCATGAAGTTCGATCATTTCAAAGTCAAAGTCGCTTGCAGCAGCACCGATATGTATGCTTCAATCGATAAAGCAGTCGATAAACTCAAATCTAAAATTACTCGTTGGAAAAGCCGCATCCAGGACCATCACAAAAAAGGGTTAAAAGTCGTCGACATGGAAGTCAATGTCCTCGGACGGCCTTTTGGAACCATCGAAGAGTTTAACGAAGAGATTGAAAGCGAAAATAAAAAAGAACTCATGGACGAGTACCGTTCTCCTCAAATCATCGGCAACGATAAACGGTCAATGAAGTTCCTCACGGCTGAAGAAGCGATCATGAAGATGGAACTCTCTGACGATCCTTTCATGATTTTCCGAGGAGAAGAAGATCGCAAGTTGAAAATCATCTACAGAAGAAATGATGGCAACTACGGTCTGATCTTGCCAGAATGAAGCAGGTCTATGACAACATCCGTCAGCAGTGGGTCGCTGCAACGCCTGAAGAAATCGTAAGGCAGCAGTGGATCCAGAAGATGGTGAAAGATCTTGGGTTTCCCAAGGAACTTCTCGTGATAGAAAGAGAACTCAAAATGCTTCCACATTTACAGCAACATCCGCATCCGCTCCCAACTAGGCGTGTCGATGTTTTGAGCTTTGGCAAGGGCGCTGCCGATATCTTTCCTTTACTGTTGATCGAATGCAAAGATGGACACCTTTCTCAGCAGGCTCTAGATCAAGCTCTGGCTTATAATACCTTTGTACAGGCGTACTACGTGGCAATCGTCAATCAAGATCAGATCCGTCTTAAATATAATTTAGCATGTTCGAAATGCGAAATCGACAGGCTGCCTTGTTTTAAGGATTTGATGGAGGCTATCAATGGGTGAAGTCCATTGCCTTTACAAATGGGATGAGAAAAAAGCCAAGCAGTATGAGTCTTGGGTTAAATCGAACGATCAACGATTTGTTCTTTTTTTAGAAGACGATGCTCAATCTGTGGTTTTACAAACCCCTCACCCTAGAATCAGGTGTATTTCTTTATCTTCTCAGGAGATCTTGGAAAAATTGGCTTGGGAGTTTCTCTATCTGCCGTTTTCTTATGAGAATCCAGCTCACCCTATTTTGCAGAAAATGGCAACCATCCATTCTGAAATCGGCTTCCGTGCATTTGATTATGCCGATCAGGGTCTGCAGCTTTTAGAGAACTTTAAGAGCAATCTTTCTTCACCGACAAACTTAGCTAAAGACCTCTATGGGAAATTTCAAAATATCCCTGCGATCGTTTGCGGCGGAGGTCCATCGCTGGCCTCCTGCCAATCAGAGCTCAAACGGCTGCAAGATACCGCTCTGATCATTGGCTGTGGAGCCGGAGTTGAAGCGCTTCTTAAAATGGGGATTAAGCCTCATTTTGCTGCCCATGTCGATCCTGCGCCGCTCCATAAATTCACAGCAGCCGAAATTCCTATTTTTTATCAGCTTCGCACAGCAGCTAATGTTGTCAAAAAATATAAAGGCCGCCATCTTCTAGTCTCAGGGACCGGAAACTTTCCTCTTGAGAGCTGGGTGCAGAAAAAATGGGACATGGAGCCTATTTTTGATGGGGGCTGGACAGTCGGAACTTTTGGTACAGCGCTAGCCCTTCATTTGGGATGCAGTTCGATCACTTTAGCTGGGATCGATCTTGCCACTTCTAAAGGTCAGCTCTATGCACCCGGTGTAAAAACAACCTCGACTGCCGATCAGTTTCTTCAGATGAAAAATCGAGAAGGCGAATCGGTTTTAAGCCGTGCCGATTGGGTCTTAGCATCCGAGTGGCTCGATTCCTATGCTAAAGTGCATCGTGATCAAAAGTGGGGAACTATCTCCCGTAAAGGGTTAGAGATACCTTCGATTCCTCTGACAACATTAGAAGAGATTGCAACAGGTTCTGGAATTTCCTCTCTTATCCAACAATCCTTAGAAATAGCTTCAATCAATGGCCAAGACGTTTGGAAAGAGATCGAATCGAGTTTCCTAAGCTGTTTAGAGATCTGCACTAAAATCCTCCAGGGAATGGAAAAGATCTTCCCTCAAAATCCAGCAGAGAACGGTGAATGCACGCTGCTAGAACACGATCTGACGCAAGAACTCGCATTCCAACAAGTTCTCGATCCGCTTTGGATCTATTGGCGGCATGTGATCAGCCGTCACAATACTTCAG
>CAZFXE010000114.1:0-4562 GCA_964522945.1 uncultured bacterium | reverse complement strand
TTGAAAAAAAGAGTATAGCGAAAGTAGAGAAGTGGAAAGTCGTCGAAAAAGGGTCTAAGTTTGCCATCAAAGCCTATTTTTCTTTTGAAAACCAAGGTCACACCTATCAAGGTAAAACCACTTTTGCAAAACCGTATCATCTCAACCGTCTAAGCGCTGAAATGCAAGTTAAAATTTACACTGCTCAGCAGTGGCCTGTTTGGTATCAACAAAGCCATCCAGAGCATTGTTCGATCGATCGCATTTTCCCTTTTAAAAAATGTCTGTACAGTTTGATGGTTCTGGGTGTTTTCTTCTACTTTGTCTATCTTAGTCACCGGTATCTCAATAGAGATGCCGTTTATTGATCGTTTAAAAAATCTTCTACATCGAAAATATTCCTTCATTAGAGGTATAATGCCCCCAGAAAAACTTACTTTTTAGGACAAAAATGAATTCTATTCAAAATCTTTCTTGCATTGGCTCCATGACAATCCACACCCTTCGCGAAGGCTCGGTGACTGAACGCATTGTGCTCGGGACGGTCCTTCTTGCAACGGGAGCTTTTGTTGCCATTAAGATTACTCAAATGGTCTCTCGTTTTTTTGGGAAACCGCAACAGTTACCAAAAAACTATGTGTTGAGTCAAAAAGAGAAGGAAGATTTAGAGAAAAGGTTAAAAGAGAAATATCCTGTTGTATCTCCTAAAAACAATCCAGTGCTACAAACCCAAGCTCTCTTGTTAGATGTAGCTTCTAAGGATGTAGCGTTAAACAATTCAGTTCTACAAACTCCAGCTCACTCATTATTAGAATCCCTGATTCTCAATGGGTTGGGTGTGACAGAGCAGATGGAAGTTCCACTTGCAATTGCACTCCATGCTTATCAAGAGCTTAAAACAGAAATCGGTGGAGATGATGACCGCTTTTTCTTCTTGGCGATGAGCTATCTTCAAGACGCAGAGTTTGGATTACCATCTGTAATCGGATGGGAAGCAAAATCTCTCGAGTTGAAAATTCCTGCGCATTACAACAGCGCATTTGCTGAGCTAGAGGAGAAGCTGGGAGTAGTCGGCCTGAGTTTGAAAAATCTGATACAAGCGGACATCCCGATTGCGCTAGCGCGGTTTAAAAATGGGACAGACAAAGAGATTCATGATCTTCCCGACCTATATCAAACCGTTAAGCTCCATGGACCGCATATTCTCAGCAGTTTTGAAGTTGCTAAAGCAAAAATCCAGCTTCACGAAAGCCGCTTAAAGATCATCGACAAAATTCTGTCAACCTTGAGAGCTGTTCTCATCAACGACTTTGTGGCCTCATTCGGAGAGAAGCACAAAGAACTTTACACTATTTTTGGAAGTAAACCTGAGACGCTTAAGTTTGTCTTAGAAAACATCTGCTGGCACGCGCTAGATCGAGTTTTTGAGACCGTTGAAACAACTTTCATTCCTTCTAAGGAAGCACAACTGAAAGCGCGAAAAATTGAATTTGAGGCTCAACTTGTACGGGTTCTAAAAGATGAAGTTAAACTTAAGCAAGCCGAAGTCTACCTGTTAGAAATTCTTACAAAGCCTGATAACGATAAAGCGATGGAAACCCTCGTCAAATTGCTTGCTGAAGAAGGAACTACTCCTGAAAGAGATTTGCTAGTTAAAAAGCTGCAGACCTCTGGACCCCAATTTCAAGAAGAAAGCGCCGAAAAAGAACTCGAAAGATTGCACGGAGTGCAGAAATTTTACCACACAGTCAGGATTGCAGCAGCAGTCGCTGATGAGGGGAAAAACGCATTGCTTCAAGAAAAAGGGGACATAGGCAAACGAGAGAAAATTACTTTAAAACAGTTGTCTTCTCCACTGATAAATGGAGAGGTTAGAGCAGATAATCGCATCACCTATGCAAAGCAAATAGATGGATTGAGCAAAGGAATTGTACAAGCTGGCAGAGAGGCTGTCGAAGAAGTTGCGGGCCAGAAATGGAATGAGTCTTTACTTTCGCTTGATGAGGAATTGAAAGCAGTTCCCAAACTTTCTCCTGAGATCTGTCAACAGATCGTTGAGCAAGGATGGGTCAAATTTGATCAAAGGCAAGCGCTGCTGCCTATTTCGGGCGAACACCGCTGGCTGATCACCAAAAAAATGATCGTGCAAAAATTAGCTAAAGATTCCCTTCAGCAGAACGGGAAAGAACTTCTCCAAGAAGTTAGCAAAAAAGGTTCTGATTTTTTCAAAACATTGTACCGCCGTTTGGTCACCGCTTTCCTTGCTTTTGATCAACGCACAAGAGACTCTTCTGAGGAAGGATCTAAACCCGCCGATTGCATTGCTAGGACATTTTTCGATTCGGTTTTACAATGTCATCAAGCGTTGGGTCAGGTACACAAAGTGAGGCCTTATGATGCTGGTAGCAGAGAAGATGGTGTCATAAAAGAGTTGGAAGACAACGGGGACATGCATCCCAGCGCTGTGAATAAACCGAGCGCTGATGTCGTCTTTCTAGGACAACTGATCCTTCAGCTTTTATCTGTTCTTCAGCCGAAAGGGCTCACAGAAGATATTCGTGATGTATTAGCCAAATCGTTGATCAATCCAGGGGAAGCAGAGCCGACTTTCTTCCGAAGTGTGATGCAAAAGTATAACGATTCGATTCGTCCTGCTGCTGAGCCCTGGGTCAAACCTGTGGGAGTCTTTTTGGGCCATGCATTACAAAATATTATCGAAAAAAAATCGACCCATAATTTTGCAAGTCAACTCTCTGATCTGCTTGATCCTGTGAACATCAATGCTTTACTTATCGACATTTTGAAAGATGATGATAGCGCGATCCAAATCGTAGAGCAAGCATCGTCAGGATATAAAGACCGCTTAAAGTGGTATGGAGAGGATGAAGAGTTTGTCATAGGGCATCTAAAAATTCGCTCCGAGCTGGATGCCGAGATCAAAGGGATGGAGAAGCGTTTAGAGGAAGTAAAGAAAGTGGCTTCGGGTGAATCTCTAGAATCTCTCACTCAAGACTTAGTTTCTTTGAAAATGAAGCTAGCAATTTTAGATTTGGAGCTTGTTCCTCAACTGTTTCGCCGTCTTGTCATTGCCAATGTCCCTTCGAAGGTTGCCGGCTATGTCGTGCAATTTACCGATGATGTGTTTGAGTTAATGCAATATCCTCGGATTCTAAGACACATTGTTTTCAATGTTCTTGAAAAAAGTGTGCATGCTTTAGCAAAACCTTTAGAGGAAAATGCAGAACTTCTCTTGGATGATTCTATCAATGTAGCTGAAGATCAGTCGGTTTTTGATTTTCTTTTTTCAAATCGGTTGAAAACCAGCATAGGGGATAAAATTGTAACCTTATTCTCAAGCGTGTCGTCAACAGACAACCAGTGGGATCCCCTTGTATGGATTGGCCAAACGGTTGCCAAAAGAATTCTCCCAGGATATTCGGTTTTCACTGGAATTCAGGGGAAGATAGAAGAGCTTATCCAGAAAAAATTTGATGACCGTGAGGCCGCCAATTGGTCTGCAGCTAAATTGGTTGTGACAATGAACAGGCATATCCTAACGATTGCGCAAGATCAAAGTGATGAAGGGATGAAAGCGGTCATTGCAACACAACTGAAAAAAGTCATCGGCCTTAAAGAAGAGAGCAAGGTTGATGAGAAGAATGGCAGGCCTAAAACTGGAGGAAAGTCTGTCCTCACAGAGTCTAAAAAAACTCACAATATTTCAAAGAAAAGTGGGAACGAATCTAAAACACAGTCTAAGCCGCGGGCAAATTTGAATGTTGGCGGTGATGGAACTGATGAAGGGTTTGTGTTTCTATAGGCTAGTCTGTTCTAAAAGCCTATAGAGTAAAAATCGATAGGCTCTCTTCCACATAGTCCATCGGCGTTGTTTTTGATATCTTTGCTGGATTTTCACCAGATGCTCTAATTGCTGAGGGTTTATTCGATGAAATAGGTCTCCGTGAAAAGAAAGCGGCCAGTTTCTTGAGAAAAGAGATTCTAAAGATTTTTTTTGAGGCAGGGCAGGGTTTACCAAGATCTTAGGTCCGCGAAAGACCCTCCGTAAGTTCTGACACACATCAAATTGATCGTAAATGCTCCTTCCATCGGTATAAAATGTGGTCGTTTGGCATCTTAAATACTCTTCTGCGGGAGTCAGCCTAAAGCGGTTATACCTGCGGTCGTGCAGGATCCATACAGGGGTAAAGCCGAGTTTGAGATAGTCTTCACACCGTGTTTTAGCCTCTTGGAGGGTGATTGGCGAACATTGAACTTCAAAAACAATCTTTTCGTCCAACCAGCAGGCATCGGCAATCCTAGATTCAAATCTTTTTTCTAGAGTTAGTCTGGGAATTAATGATTTTAGATGGAGCTGGATCTGTAAATGTGCTAAGCTTTTGCCATGTTGACGGCAAGAAGCCGGGCGGCGTGCGTGGTAAAAATGGATTTGACGCCTGTTACCGCCTCTAATACGGACAAAACCATGGCATTCAGGGCAAAGATACGACCGATCTCTGACGGCATGGTTAGCTAAAACAAGTGTAGATTTATCCAGTGCATAGAGTTGCATGTTGACAACAAGG
>CAZFXE010000113.1:0-4598 GCA_964522945.1 uncultured bacterium | reverse complement strand
CATCCCAGGTAATTCCTGCCCAATGAAGAGCATCGAAGATGCTTTTTTCGTATTCAGGACGCGAACGTGTGCGATCGGTATCTTCAATCCGGAGGATGAATTTTCCTCCAAAGTGTTTGGCGAAAATCACATTAAAAACGGCCATGTAGGCGGTTCCCACATGAGGATCGCCGGTTGGAGAAGGAGCAATGCGTACGCGTACTGTCATAATAAACTTTATAGGGTAAAATGTTGTCTACTATTGTCTCCCATAGAGGGATAGTTTTCAAGGTTTAGTGGGAAGAGTGGTTTTAAACTTAATTTTATATTGAGGTGTGCCGAAAAGCAAAGACTGCTGGCTTCGTAAATGACTCTGTATCAGAGTCAAATGCGATCGTTTATTGGGGTTTGCCAGTTGGAGGCGGCCTTCCTCTCAGCGCCAGATTGCCTTCAAGCGATCTATTCGATTACGAACTTTCACTGTCAAACAGTAAGAGAGAGGAATTCACATGTTGCGCATATAAATTTGCAAAACCAACCCGGATGTCATAGGGCCAATTATCCATAAAATGCTTGTTCTGTTCTAATTTTTGAATGAGTATGTTGCCTGTGAAGATTCCTTGGTTAAGCACCGCTTTTGCCCACGTGCGATTAGATATAAACCGCACAAGATCAGTGGCATTCCATTTATGTAATAACTTTGGTATACCTCTAGTAAAATTTCGTTTTATGCCAAAACACAAAAAGGAATACTCCTCAATGGCTTCTTGTGTCACCGCCTGAAAGCCGGATAAAAATTGGATGACGCGCAATTTTTCAGCCTGGATGCCAAGATCTGAACAGATTAGACGACCATTCTTCAAGAGTCTAATGTTCAGAGCAAGTTTTTTAAGACCTGTTGTAAATTGGATTTTTTCATTTTTTATATCAGCATATGTCTTCTGCAACGACAGATAAATTGAGGATTCGTAAGGCAAGACCTTCTCATTAACGTAATCATCGTATCCTTTATCACGGAAACGAGTGCATTGAGCAATCAGTTTTTCACACGGTGAACAAGTCGCTTTATTGGATTCCCATAAACGTCTTACTGCCGGCTGATTCAAGGCCATTGAGACTTGCATTGCTCCATTAAAATTCTTATTCTTTAGCAATGAACGACCAATCCTAACAAATTTTAAGATCTCGCTTTCCCTTTGCACGGCATCATCGGTTTTACTCACAATTTGGTAAGCGATCTCAGTCACCGTATAATCAAAGACCATTCTCGTAGTCCCAATCAATTGTGAATTCGGCTGACTGTTCAACCATTTTCCAATGCTTGCCACGTCTGTTGATCGAAGCAAGAAAGCATCTCTGTGTGTGAGCCCTTCGATAATTTCCTCTTCACTTAAGTCACTCCAGCATGTGACTAGGGGTTCTTTAGGGAGCAATTCCGAGATATTTTTCAATGGTAACTGTTTCTCTAAAGATTCTATTTGGAGCGTTGGTATATCGATCTTTAAATCCGATAACAAAAGTTGGTAGGACCCTTTGGCTGCAATGATTTGATTTACGCCATGTGGAAAAAAATGTTTGGCAAAATCGCCTAAAAATTTACGGACAACGCGCTCGTTTTTAGGAAGAAGTGTTCTCAAAAAATTGAACAGGGATTCATCCGTTTTGTATAGGGGATAGGTATAGATGATCGTGACTCTGCCTTTCGATTCTTGCAAAAGAGAGGGTAAAGCATTTTCGAAACACTTACTGATCTTTTCATTTTTTGTAGAAATCGAACAGAGGGGGTCAAGCGATGCTTGTATTGAACGAGTGCGTCTACTTGAAGTCGTGAAGATTTTTCCCTGTATTTTTGGAGTTTCATCCTTATTGCAAGAGGACAAGGTATTCTCAACACCCTTCATATTATGATTCAGTATCAGTTCCCTCAGAGATAATTTTTGGCCATCTTTACCATTAACGGAAAATTGTCGTCTGTCAAGAATGGAATGTAAGATCTCTCTTCCCTTAGTATTCTTGATCAGATCAATAAGCTCTAGCTGAGCATTATATTCATCGTTCGTTACAATAGAATGAACAAATAAAAAAAGACGATTCAAAAGCTCTTGATCTTCTATATTGTTTCGGAGAGTAATAATCTTTTCACATTCTTCACAACTCCAAGGAGATGCAATTGCTTGAATTAGGTATTCGGCAGCCTCAATGAGAGATCCCTTTTTCACGATTGTTATATCAAACTCTTCAGATGACTCTTCATAGATGGATTCGTATGTAAAAACGCGATTATCAAGTAAATCTGAACAACTTAAACTATGTTTAATAGGATTCATAATAGTACCGCATGTTGCACTTTTTTAATTTTTCAGAAGTTTAATTTACTTAAACTAAATGTAAAAAGATAGTTAAAAAATCGATATAATATTCAAGTAATTAATTCATTGCTGAATAAAAAATTGACTATTTTCCTCATAATCTGCGGAGAGTGTTAGGCAGCTGCGGGAGCAGAGGCCTTGACTTGCATCAGCATAAGAAGGTCTTTCATGATGTTCAGTCCTTCATGAAGTTGGATGTCGTTTTGACCAAACTTCGGATATTGGGAGAACTCTTTTTTTGAGAGGGCTTCGAGGAAATTTTGGTGGTTCTTATTGAGCTTGAGGCGTTCTTCTGAATTCTTTTTCAATGTCGACATGTAAGGTTGGTAGGTTGTGACGATTGGTTGGAGGTCGTATTTGTAGACGCGCAAAGCTTGATAGCGGTGGATGGCAGGAATATCATAGAGGTCGTCATCAAAGCTGGCATCAATCTGATCTGTCTCAAGCGGGAATTTGGAGAATTTCTCTCCGATGTCCATCGTGGAATAAAATCCCGGAACCACAATATCTGCTGGAACGCCAACGAGCTGAGGGCTTTTCCCCGAAACGGTGTAATATCTTCCGCGAGTGACTTTATATTCACCTTTGGGATTGACGCGTCCATAGTTGGAAGCTTCTAGGGTAAACGATTGAAATGTTCCTTTTCCAAAGGTTTCAGGATCTCCGACAACGATCGCACGGCCGTATTCTTGGAGGGTTTGTGCGACGATTTCAGCAGCGGAAGCGCTGGCTCTGTTGGTGAGGATCAATAAGGGGCCATCCCATGACATATTGGACTCGGTATTGCGGAGTTTTTGGACGAAACCGGTGTTGTCTTTGACAGAGACGACAACGCCTTTTTTCATGAAAAGTCCTGAGACAGAAACGGCCTGTGTGATGAGTCCGCCGGCGTTATTGCGAAGGTCTAAAATGATGCCTTTAAGTTTGTGCTCTTCTTTGATTTTATTGAGAGCTTCTGCGGTGTCGGTGCTCGAGGCAAAGGTGGGATCTTGGTAAAAAGAGAAGAGTTTTACGATGCCGATGACTCCATCGCCGAATGGCTCTATTGTGCTTTCTAGGCGTGTCTCTTTAAGAACGATCTCTTCGCGGGTAATATTAACGTCGAATTTTTCCTCTGTTTTGTCTTCTTTTTTTCGGAGAAATGTCAGAGTAACTGATGTGCCCTGGGGCCCACGGATCAGTTCAACAGCTTCACTTAAATCTTGTCCTCCAACAGGGTCGTTATTAATAGCGATGATCCGGTCGTTGATTTGGATTTCGGGATGTTTGCTAATCGGGCTGTTTTCCAAGACACGCACAATGGTAAATCCATTGAGATCATCGCGCAGCTGAGCGCCGATTCCAAAGAGCCTTTGTTGGACTTGGATCATAAATTGGTTGGCTTCAGACGGGGTAAAATAAGTCGTTTGAGAATCCAGGGCAGAACTTGTCGCTTTAAGGATATAAGAGAGGATGTGCTGCTTGCGGGATTTGGGGTCTGTAGCAATGAGTTCTTCTTCTTTTGCAGTGCGCCTTTTATCAAGGCGACTTAAAAAGGTCTGCTTGGTCTCGGCATCCAGAACCCTCTCAGCTGTCCTTAGTTGTAACCCCTTGATTCTTAGGATTCTGTTTTCTAGCTCTTCAGGGGTCTTAACCCACGTCATATCCTTGAATTCCGATGAGTCTACCTCTGAGGGGGGTGTCAGGGTAATGATCTTTTTTTCGATGGCTCTACGTCGTTCTATGGCCATTATCATGACCTCATAGGCTTCTTCGAAGATGGAGAAGTTTTCCTTCTTATATCCCTCGAGGGTCGAGGTTAAGAGCTCTGGAGAGGCTTTTGTCCATTGAAGTATCTCAGATTCAATAAGATAGGAGTAATTTGGATCGAGTTCATGGAAGAAATTTTCGAGGGCTCTTTGCACAAGTTCTTGATTTAGAGTGTGATGAGTGGCATGAGCGCGTAAAATTTCGTCGACCTTGATGCGGGTGTCTCGGGCTGTCAGCTCAGGCGGCTTCGAATGGACCGCTAGAGGGGTCAAAAGAAGGCAAAGGGAGAAGAAAAAGGACCTAATTTTCATGCTATTAGCCCGGGGTTCTAATGGGGTTCTATAGAGCATTCAACATAGAGGCCAAGCCCCATTTAGGCGTAGATTACAGCAAATGAGAGGTTTATGGCTATATAAAAAATATTTTAAATTTATTCGCTAAAATTTTAGGCGTATCTCTCTTGATTTCAATTCCTTTTTATGTCATAATTAATAATCTACT
>CAZFXE010000112.1:0-4713 GCA_964522945.1 uncultured bacterium | reverse complement strand
CTTCCATGGAGACTGAGAAGGTGTTATAGAATGATGCTTGAGGGATATAGAGCAGTCGTTGACGACAGAATACGGCAAAACAACCTCGTCGACCTCTATAAATCCCTTTGCTGTCAGAGCCTTTAATCTCGCTGGATCTGCGCTTTATGAGTGCATTGCGGTTCTTTTCATTGCACAGGTCTTTGGATTTGAGATGACGATCATCCACCAGGCCATTGTCGTCGTTTTATCCCTGCTCACTTCAATGGGAGTCGCAGCAATACCTTCAGCCAGTTTAGTAGCGATTTTGATTATCTTGAATGCAATGGGGTTTCCTGCAGAAGGCCTTGCTCTAATCTTGCCGGTAGATCGAATCTTAGATATGTGCCGCACGACAGTGAACGTCTTTAGCGACGCTTCTTGTGCAGTCTTGGTGGCTCATACAGAAGGCGAAAAGGTTTTAGAGGCTCGTAATTAAGTGTCTGTCGCCGACCCTCTCTGAATTAAGAACTCTTGTTGTTTTATTAGAAATAAATTCTTAGTTCATTTTTAACCCGGGTTTCGTCTAAAATCGTTCTTATGCAAATACCCGGTATTGGGAATTTTGTTACTTCTAATGTTAACTACTTCCTTGAATCGTCTTGGAAGGGAAAAACGGTTCAGGTCTTTTGCGCTGCTTCGATCCTTACGTTGATTTATTTCATTGCGCTGCGAAAAAAAACCCCTCCTAACGCCCCAGGCACTAGATCAACAAGCCTTTCCGGTAGAGTGCAAATAAACTCTCCCTCCCTGTCAAAAGAACCTCAGAAAGCCGATCTTTCTTCCATCAAAACTCAAGTTGATCCATCTATCACCTGTACTCCCGAAGAATTCAAACGATTGTTGTCTGAAAACCATCGATTTCCTCCTAAAGTGATTGTGACAGGCGATCTACATCTTAGAAATTCTGGTATAGAAACACTTCCTACAGGCCTAGAGATTAGGGGCAATCTGAATCTTAGTGGGTGTGTACGTTTGACATCCCAGGGACTGATAGTTAGGAGCAATCTTTTGACAACATTGCCTCAGGGACTAAAGGTTGGAGGTGATCTTCATCTTTTTGGTTGCACAAATTTGATATCACTACCTCAGGGATTGAAGGTTGGAGGCGATCTGAATCTTCGTGGGTGTACAAGTTTGACATCATTGCCTCAGGAACTGGAGGTTGGAGGCAACCTGACTCTTCAAGGGTGTACAAGTTTGACTTCTCTTCCTTCCTGGATCACGACTTTAGATGCAAAAACTAATGGAGACACCAGGGTAATTGATCTAGAAAACACAGGCCTTTCCGATACTATTATTGAAAGATTGGGCGAAACTCCTGCTCCGGGCATGCAATTTATCTTTTCTCATGCAGCATCAACAAGCCTTTCCGGTAGAGTGCAAAAAAACTCTTTCTCCCTATCAAAAGAACCTCAGAAAGCCGATCTTTCTTCCATCAAAATTCAAGTTGATCCATCTATCGCCTGTACTCCCGAAGAATTCAAACGATTGTTGTCTGAAAACCATCAATTTCCTCCTAAAGTGATTGTGACAGGCGATCTAGATCTTAGAAATTCTGGTATAGAAACACTGCCTACAGGCCTTGAGATTAGAGGCAATCTGAATCTTAGTCGGCGTACAAGTTTGACATCGTTACCCCAGGGGCTGGTGGTTAGAGGTAATCTTCATCTTATTGCTTGCACAGGTTTGATATCATTGCCTCAGGGACTGAAGGTTGGAGGCAATCTGAATCTTAGTAAGTGTACAAGTTTGACATCATTGCCTAATGGACTGGAGGTTAGAGGCAATCTGGAGCTTTATATGTGTACAAATTTGACATCACTACATCTGGGGTTGAAGGTTGGAGGCAATCTGAATCTTCGTTGGTGTACAAGTTCGACTTCTCTTCCTTCCTGGATCACGACTTTAGGTGCACGAACTGATGGAGGTACCAGAATAGTTGATCTAGAAGGTACGGGCCTTTCCGATGCTATTATCGAAAGATTGCATCGAGTTCCTGCTCCGGGCATGCAATTTCGCTTTTCTCATGCGGCAACGAAGCCAACAATCACATTAGCCACGCTAGATGAAACTCTAGCTTTTTGGTTTAAGGAAGCCAAAAACAAAACGCTTGCTATCCCTAGTGTCGTAATAGATCTGAAAAATCGTGCAGATGTTATACGTTTCCTTGCTCGACTTACAGAAACAGCTGAGTACAAGAACGTTCAAACAAGGCAGCACTTAGCTTGCAGAATTCTTGAGACTTTTCATCAGATGACACTGGATGATGAGATCAAGGCAAGAGCCTGTATCATTATCCACCAAGGTTTGACCTCACGCGATGCCCGGATCATCTCCGCATTAGAAGAGATTGAATTAATGCTTCTCATTCATAAGATTGAAAACACAAATCATAACGCTGAAGAGCTCAAAAAGCTAGGAAAGAGCTTTTTACTCCTCGAAATGGTGAATGAAAAAGCTAAATCCCACAAAGAGACCCTGAAATGGGTCGATGAGATTGAGGTGTATCTAGCTTTCCAAATTGGCCTGGCAGAACGATTCAATCTTCCCGTCAAAACAAGAAACATGATTTTTAAAGAATGCGCTCAGGTTACCGATGATCAGCTCAAGACATTTGGCGATGAGATCGAACACGCGTGTACCGATGAAAAGTTAGAAGCCTTCTTGAAGAACTGGAATCCTTGGGTAATGTTTGACAGGAAAACTGAAGCATTGATCCGTCTTCGTCAGATAGAAGTCATGGGCAATGCTGATGAGATCACAGGCAAGTTTGAAGCTAAAGCGCAGATGCTGCAATTTAATTTGGATGCGGTCCTGCAAAGATATCCCGCGGGTCAAGATCCAATCGCACTCTGTAGTTTTTTCCATTGGGCTGAAGCTGATGAATTCAAGTGGGGGCCGTTCATTACAGCTATTAGGCTTGAGCAATTTGAAGACCTCCGTGGTAGTGATCAGTATGTAATGGCAAAAGATCTATTAGGCAGGTTGAACTCTTATTTTGCCCAAAAAAAAGCACAAGTTATTGTTGGTTCACAGGCAGAAATTCATCTGAAAGAACAATTTAAAGAGAGCGTCGATAAAATAATCGATGCCTATCGCAATTGCATCGATCAGATGGTGTTACAATTACAAGAGTTAATGCTTAACATCATTGCAGATGATTTTACAACGATGCACAGAGACAACAGGCAGCAAGAACGCATGCTGTTTAGGGCCGGTCATGAGCTGTGCAAATATAGAATGAATTTATTAAAAGAGATTTGCATTCGCCAAAATCCTATAGAACAACATGAGGCGGATCTAGAGCTTGCGATCATGAAAGAACTGTCTGATGCACTAGATGATGTATTAGGGATGCACGGCTCCATTTTTAAAATTGGCTCGCAGTACATAAATCTGCTTGACGATGTGCATTACAGAGCTTACCTAGTTTTGTGTGTTTTTTGGGAGGAGTACCAGCCCCTAGAGTATTTAGCCGAGCAACTAAAAACCGCTCATGGCAATATAAATATTCTGCGGAACGAATTGAGTACATGGGCTATGACGCATTATGGAATTGAAGATGAAGATGCGGAGCACCCTGCCAAAACCGATATGAATCCCCGCCTTGTGGAAAATTACAATCCGAACACGTTCTCTGATTTTATCAATGGTGGCGAATGGACCTCAGCAGCTACTTTTTTGCTTTTGGAAGCAGCAGGGCTTGTAAGCGAAAAGCAAGCTGGCACGCGTTCTTAAATTCTCTTACCTTAAATGCTTAAAAGTCAAAATGATTTCATTTGGATATGAACCCATTTGAGATCGTTGAACCGCGAAGCTTTGGCTCTCCAAATGCATATTATTTTAGATAGATAGTATAACTTGCGATCACGGGGACGACTTTGAAGAATAACTTGTTAAAAATCCGCAGGTTAAGAATTTTTTCATGCCTATTTTCCAGCTTCATAACATCGTTGAAATGTGATAAAATTCTCCACGAATAAGAGAGGAAAATAAAATGAGCTCAAACCCTATACAATGCACCCATACAATGATGGGTCATATGTTTTATCATGTTCTTTGTCCTACCCAATCGCTAACAACGAGAATAACAACTGTTGCAGTTGGTGGTTTGTTGTTGATTGGAGGATTATTTTCAGCTTATTCAATCATGACAAAATATTTTTCAACACCTTCATCAATCACCTGTACTCCCGAAGAATTCAAACGGTTGTTGTCTGAAAACCATCGATTTCCTCCTAAAGTGATTGTGACAGGCGATCTGGATCTTAGTGATTGTACAAGTTTGACATCGTTGCCTAAAGGGCTGCAGGTTGGAGGCAATCTGGATCTAAGCCTTACAAGGTTGACATCATTGCCTGAGAGGCTGGTGGTTCGAGGCAATCTGTATCTTAATGGTTTAAGTTTGACATCATTGTCTGAGGGGCTGCAGGTTGGAGGCGATCTGAATCTTCGTGGGTGTACAAGTTTGACATCATTGCCTGAGGGACTGCAGGTTGGAGGCACTCTGCATCTTATGTTGTGCAAAAGTTTGACATCATTGCCTGAGGGACTGCAGGTTGGAGGCAATCTGTATATTAATGACTGCACAAGTTTAACATCATTGCCTCAAGGACTGGTGGTTGGAGGCAATCTGGATCTTCGTGGGTGTACAAGTTTGACATCATTGCCTCAGGAACTGGAGGTTGGAGG
>CAZFXE010000111.1:0-4761 GCA_964522945.1 uncultured bacterium | reverse complement strand
GCGTTGTCACAAACTCGCCTAAAGTCCAAGTCGATCTCATCAAAGAAAAGATCCCTCTATTAAAAACAATTCCGGTTTGGTTTACTCGGGAAAATTATCGAGAGCCTAAACCTCATCCTGAATGTTATCTGACGGCGATTGAGCAGCTCGGAAAACCAGGCGACCTAGTAATTGGATTTGAAGATTCTACAAGGGGTTTTCAAGCTTTAAAAGATGCCGGTGTTCCGGTGGCTCTTTTGATTGGTCCTAAGGACCATCCTCAGATGAAAGAGTTCAAGGGAACGTACTTTCCCTCTTTCAGTTCAATAGTTGACCTTCACTAGAAAAAGTCCGCGAGATGGGGCTGCTGGCGGCGCCAGGCTTCTGTTTTTCGCTTCAAAAAGCTCAGGGATTGATTCAACCGCAAGTTTGCCCCTTGCAACATCGAGAAGCGTCCCGGTGATGTTGCGCACCATCTTATAAAGAAAACCGTTTCCTTCAAATTCAAGCCGGATACCGCCGGGTTCATGGCAGATATCTAAACGAGTGATCGTACGGATAGGATTTTTTGCAGCGCTCCCTTTAGAGGCTTCATTGGCAAAGGTTGTAAAATCGTGTGTTCCAATGAAGTAGCTTGCAGCTTTTTTCATCTTCTCAAGATCTAACGGAGAGTAATCATGGTAAGCATAGAGTCTTTTAAAAGGATCGGTGGTCCGTTCAAGATGAAGATGGTAGTGGTATTCCTTGGAAATAGCGCTATAGCGGGCGTGGAAGTCAGGAGAGGCTTCTTCAACAGAGAGGATGCGGATATCGTCCGGCAAGATGCCGTTAAGGGAGAGATGCAGCCGTTTAAGATCAGGGGCTATTTCAGAGGTGAAGTGGGCGATTTGACCTTTGGCATGGACCCCCGCATCGGTTCGTCCTGATGCGGCCACGGGAGTGGGAGCACGTAGGATGGTCGCAAGGGCTTCTTCCAGTAGAGACTGGATGGAGACAGCATTGTTTTGGATCTGCCAGCCGCTATAGGCAGTCCCGTCGTAAGCGATGGTTAATTTATATTTATTCATGAAGACAGTATAGCAGAAAGAGGATGACTTTGCAGGATAAAAATAATTTGAAAATAGGATAAGAAAAAGGCGGAACGCAAAAAAGTGTTCCGCCTAAAAGAAAACTATGACAGGTGTTTGTTAACGAGTTTTGTCATTTCGAACATGTTAACTTTTGCTTTATTGTTGAAAACAGCTTTCAATGAGCTGTCAGCAAGAATATCGCGCTTGTTTTTTGGATCTTGAAGCTTATTTTTCTTGATGTAAGCCCACAATTTTTTTGTAACTTCTGTACGAGGCATTGGACCTTTTCCTACGACAGCAGCGAGTTCTTCGCTGAGACGCATTGGTTGCATGAACTTAGATTGTTTTTTTGCCATGTCGACTTCTCCTTTAGTTTATTTGCTACCTGTTTGTCCGATCTGTGTCGGCCGGTAGGGTATCTTGAGGTAGTTCTTCATTATCCTCAGAATGACTTTGTATCTCTCTTGGGATATTATAGTCAAAAAAAATCAGCTAAAAGCGCGATTTTTTTTAATTTTGCTTCCCTCGAGGCCTCCTATGCGCTTGTGCTAAACAGGGGTTATTCTTGCCTTTTTCCCTATGATCAGTTATCTCTGAAGGTCATGATGCAATCACTAGCAGATCAATTAGCCCAGTGCACCTCCGTCAAAGAAAAACTCGAAGTGCTCTCTAGCTTTTCTTCTGTGAAAAATTATTTAGAAGAAAATTCTTCTCTATCAACCTTTCTTGGAACAGCACATCCCGAACACGAGCTTGTGATCAAGGCGATTGTTGCAGCAGGACAAGGTGATAAACTCTTTAAAGCGTTCTCAGAAGAAAAGATTTCTCTCCTATTGCAACAACTCTCTCCAGTGGAAAAGTTTTATACGTCGATCGGCGGTATCGTCGGATACCAAGCCCGGATGCTTGAACTGCTGGCCGCTAAAGCTGCTTCAAAAGGCCCTAAATCGACGTATCTTGCGCCAGAAGGCCTCGACATCTCTAAAGAGAATTCACAGGTCAGAAAAGCCATTATCGATGGAATTGCAACGCTGCCGCTAGTTGCCGAAATTTATCCGCTTGGAGGCGCTGCCGACCGGTTACGCCTTTACGATGAAAAAACAGGACTTCCTCTTCCCGCTGCAAGACTTCCCTTTTTGGGCAAATCGCTTTTAGAAGGATTGATTGCAGACCTGCAATCGCGCGAGTATCTCCACTACAAAGTGTATGGCTTGCAACTGACAACACCGGTTGCTGTCATGACATCGGAAGAAAAAAACAACCACCGCCACATCTTAGATATCTGCGAAGAAGCAAATTGGTTCGGACGTCCGCAAGAGAGCTTTAAATTTTTCTGCCAGCCGATGGTCCCCACAATCAACCGTGAAGGGCAGTGGCATCTCCAAGGCCCCATGCAGCTCCTTTTAAAGCCCGGAGGGCATGGAGTGATCTGGAGGCTGGCTCGCGAAGAAGGCATTTTCGATTGGTTTTTCTCCTGCGGCAGAAAAAAAGCGCTTGTGCGCCAGGTCAACAATCCCGTTGCCAACACCGACTACGGCATTATTGCTTTCACGGGCATTGGATGTGCAGAAGATAAGAGATTCGGATTTGCTTCGTGTCCTCGTCAGGTCAAAGCTTCGGAGGGCATCAACGTCTTGGTTGAGACTCCCAATCCTAATGGCTACAAATACACTCTGACGAATATCGAATATTGCGATTTCAAAAAGTTCGGCATTGTCGATCAACCTGAAAAACCCGGAAGCCCTTATTCCAAATTCCCTTCCAACACGAATATTTTATTCGTCGATCTGGAAGCTGTCCTCGATGCCATATCCCGCTGCCCGATTCCTGGCATTCTCGTTAACCTCAAAAAACTCACCTACCGCACGAATACCGGTCAGAAAAAAGAAGAAGAAGTCGCCCGTTTAGAATCGACCATGCAGAACATTGCTGATTTTTTTGAAGAGACCTTTGAAACAGCTCTTCCTTCCACTGATCGTCAGCAGCTCAAGACCTATCTCACCTATAACCACCGCCGTAAGACAATCTCTGCTGCAAAACGAGAGTTCACATTAGGCTCTTCTCTTTTAGAGACTCCCGAAGGCTGTTTCTTAGACATCTTAAAAAATAACCGCGATCTTTTGGTGTCTTGTCATATGCAAGTGCCTGTCGTCAGCGATCCTCTCCACTTCTTTGAGAAAGGTCCTTCCTTTATTTTTCTCTACCATCCGGCTTTAGGGCCTCTTTATTCCGTGATTGCGCAAAAACTTCGCGGAGGGCGGCTCCATCCTGAAAGCGAGCTCCAATTGCAGATCGCAGAAGTCGATATTGAAAATCTCGATTTAGAAGGAAGTCTTCTCATCCAGGCAGAATCTGTGATGGGACACACGGAAGGTCAGAAGTTGATCTATTCAGAAAGATCAGGCCGCTGCGTTCTTAAAAATGTCACCATTCGCAATAAAGGCATCGATCACGATATGCCTAATGTCTATTGGCGTAATGAAATTGCTCGGCAAGAAGTCTGTCAGATCTTGCTGCGCGGCAGAAGTGAGTTTTATGCTGAAAATATTGTGCTCTCTAGCGACCACTTCATCGAAGTGCCCGATGGCCAAAGATGCCGTGCCATTGAGATCGAAGGCGAGCTACACCTCACTTTTGAGAAGATTGAAGCACCTTCCTGGCATTGGCAGTATACAGTAGATTCCCGCCAAGCTGTTGTTCTAAAAAAATCCCAATAAAAAAGGCAATACCCTCGCGGGCATTGCCTTTTTGAATCGGATCTTTCGATCGATTATTCTTATATACTCTCTTCGTTTGAATCTATGCTTTTATATTCGATGCCTGTTGCACCTAGTAAACGAGGGGAATCTATTTCATCTCCACCTATCTCGTCAGTAATGGTCAATGTTGTATCATCTTTGCCAACTATTTCGGCCTCATTTACTGCAGTATTAATCGTTTTGGGAACAGCATGAAGTGAACCATCTGAGATGTTTTTTTCACCTGACGCCACGTCAGAATCTTCTTCGAGACGATCTCCCTCATCATCGGAATGTGATGGAGTTTTGTTTGTCGAAACAGGGTCTGTAGTCTTGGCTACTTTGCCTTTTCCGTCAGTTTTTTCTGTGTTAGAGTCTCCCTCATCATCGGAATGTGATGGAATTTTGTTTGTAGCATCAGGGGGTGTAGGCTTGGGCCCTTCGCCTTTAGGATGGAGCATGATGACGATAAAGATGATGGTGATGATACTACCGGCTAGAATGGCGAAGCCTTTATTATTTTGGATGGAGCTAACAACTCTATTATCAGAGACCCATTCAGGGGCTTTTGCCAGGACGGGTTTAGCAATACATTCAACGACATAATAGTCTATGCCATCAATGACAGTTGTATATAGGTTCCCTAAGTGGGCAGTTTCTATGTTTTTTGCAAAATCGTGAAAACGGTTGACAGTACTTAGTGTAGCTGTGTCCAGACTGGTGAAATCGACCATGGTATCCTCCTTCAAGGGAATTTTGTAATCGCGATAATTATAAGTGTCATCCCTTTAATGTAAAGAAAGGTTGATTGAACGGTTTCTCGAATTCTGGCATAATGAGCAGGCAGATATAAATTTTTTTTAAAGATCATTTTCAAGGCGTAAATTATGAATGAACAGACTCAAGACCGCATAGCTAATATTCAGAATCGGATCCTTCACATGTGGAGGTATCTTTGACCTGGGTCAAAAAGA
>CAZFXE010000110.1:0-4771 GCA_964522945.1 uncultured bacterium | reverse complement strand
AGTCTCCATGGAAGATCTCGATGGAGATGAGCTCGTTGTTGTTCCTGTGATCGCGCATTCAGAGGCCATTGTCGGTTAAAACACTAACCTTAAGAATTCTTTGACTTGCTCGGAGACAATTCAGCTTCGATTTCTTCCACAGTTGGCAGGCTAGATTTCAGATTTTCTGGGATGGCTTTGGTAAGCATGGTTTCATACTCCACAACTCCCATTGGTCTGTCTATGCCTCTGAAGGCATATTCAGCAATGACTTTGTTCCTGTTTTTGCATAGCAAAATCCCAATTGTAGGGTTATCTGTCTGATGCTTGATCATATCATCAACGACAGAGAGATAAAAATTCAACTGACCTGCATCTTCTGGCTTGAAAGCTTTTGCTTTTAACTCTACGACGACAAAGCAGCGGAGCTTAACATGGTAAAAAAGCAAATCGATATAGAATGGCTGTTCACTTACAGTCAATAGGTATTGTCGTCCCATAAATGCAAAACCTTGGCCTAATTCAATTAAGAATTTCTGAATATGGTTAACGAGGCCATTTTCTAAATCTTTCTCTAAATGTTCTTTGTGGAGAGTCAAAAAATCAAAGACATATGGATCTTTTAGAGTCTGTTGGGCTAAATCTGATTGGAGAGCTGGCAAGGTAGTCTTGAAATTCGTGATTGCTTTGCCTTCTCTGCGATAAAGATCATTTTCGATCCAAATAGCGAGCATGCTACGGCTCCAGCCAAATTCAATCACTTTTTTAGCATACCACATTCTCTCTTCAAAACTCTTTAGCTTATCTAACAAGACGAAGTTGTGTCCCCAGGGTATATTAAAAAAGGGTGCCAGTGGATTATCTTGTAATTGTCTAACAGCTGTTAGACAATTTGAATAAGCCAGATAGAATGCCCTCATTCTAAACATATTAGCTCTTGAGAATCCTTCTACACCGGGAAATTCAGTTTGAAGGTCCCGAGCTACTCTTTCCAGAACTTTGCTACCCCATCCCTCCTTTTCTTGCTTTTCAACAATATTCTTACCAAGATCCCAATATAGTTGAATTAACTCTCGGCTAGCAGCTATAGCTGCCTTCAGCTGGGCGTTTCTAATTTTTGCTTTAAGCTCGTTCAAGAATTCACGGTAGCCAGTCGTAGCCAAGACATTCGAATCTAGTTTTGCTAAAGATTTTGTCTGCATTTTGGTCATTTAAATTCCCCAATTGAAGATCTTTAATTACGAGCTTCTAGAACCTTTTCGCCCTCAGTATGAGCTACCAAGACTGCACAAGAAGCATCACTAAAGACGTTCACTGTCGTGCGGCACATATCTAAAATTCTATCTACCGGCAAGATTAGAGCAAGTCCTTCTGCAGGAAATCCCATTGCATTTAAGATAATCAAAATCGCTACTAAACTGGCTGAAGGTATTGCTGCGACTCCCATTGAAGTGAGCAGGGATAAAACGACGACAATGGCCTGGTGGATGATCGTCATCTCAAAACCAAAGACCTGTGCAATAAAAAGAACCGCAATGCACTCATAAAGCGCAGATCCAGCGAGATTAACTGAGGTTCCAAGAGGAACGACGAAGCTGCAAATCCGGTTAGAAACGCCAGCTCTTTTTTCAACACAGTCCATCGTGATCGGTAAAGTTGCAGCTGAAGAACTGGTTGAAAAAGCAGTGATAAGCGCTGGTGCTATTGCCCGTAGATGCCGCCAAGGGTTCAGGCCCATAAAGCGCATAAAGAGAGGCAGGATCACGAACATGAATGTCGCAAGGCCAAGGATTACACATAGGAAAAAATATACGAGCCCTTCGAGGCTTCCAAGACCCCGGATAGAAATGGCCTTGGCTACAAGGAAAAAGACTCCAAATGGCATCACCCGCATTAGGAAGTGTGTCATTTTCATCAGGGTGTGAAAAATGCCTTTGATCACTTTCATAACGGTATCGGAAGCAGTGCTTTCGATTTTGGCTAAAGCAAATCCAAAAAGAAGGCCAAAGAAGATGATCCCTAACATGTTGCCTTGCGAGGCCGCTTCAAAGATGTTGATCGGGATGAGCTTCAGCAGGACCTGGCCGATGGCTTCTATATGCGTTGGAGGAACAACGGCAAGTGCAGGAGCTGCGAGGGTTTCTGTAGCGGCTGCTATGTAAGACCCTGGCTTGATTAGGTTGACAAAGAGCAGGCCGGTTACGATGGCTAGGAAGGTCGTGATGATATAGAAAAAGAAGGTTTTTGCTCCTAAACGGCCAAAGGATTTGTCTTTGCCCATCTGGCTGATGCCGCTGACAATTGAAGACCCGACGAGAGGGACAACCAAGAGAGTCAAAGCGTTTAGGAATAGCTGGCCTAGGAAACCAAAGAGTTTAATATAAGGGATTCCAAAAAGTTCAGAATCGGGGGTTGAGAGACCTCCGATAAGCATGGCTATCGCTATTGCGATCAGGACCTGGATGAGGAGTGACGATTTTTTTAACATAAGCTAGGGAGTCTAGCTGGTAATTATTTATTTTTCAAGTGATCTCCACGCTTCATATTCTGAGAGACGTATCTGGTAACAAGCGATACTGCTTTCGTGGGCAATTGCAAGGTAAGGCAATGCGTAATTTCTTGTTCTAAATAAAAAAATTGCCTTATACTTGCCCCTGAAAACTTTAACTGGGAGTATTTTATGTGCATAAGTGGGTCGGCGATGTGGGTTCCTAGAAATGATCGAGAATTTGTTCAGCAAGCGACAAGGCCCATTTCTGAGGTGCTTGGTGTTAAAGATTGCAGCTATACACTGTGGTTAGAAAAAGACCATCAAGGGATCGCGGAAATGTGCAGAGAAGCATTGGTTCCTAATCTTGTCCCGAAGACCAATCAAGACTATTTTTATTCGATGCTTTGTTCAGCAGTTCTTGCGGCAGGTACGGCAGCTGTTTTAACTTTCCTAAAGTCAGGAGCTTATAAAACTGTTCTTATCGGCGCAGCAGCAATGGCAGGATTGAGCTACGGTTGGTCTGGGGCTTATAATGCTAAACAGGTGGATCTGAAGGAAACTGAAATTAGGCTCAAAGCAACAACTGAGAAAAACTGGCTGAAATCAAAACAACCTCAGATACAGGCAAAACTAAAAGAAGCTGAAGATAAAGTTCAGACGTTCACTTTGGAGGACTTCGATAAAAATGAGGAGAATAAAGATGTTGTTCGGACACGTGATCAGCTTCTTCTTCTCAAATCGTACGTTGAAAGCGCCGTGGGTGAATATCGTCGTCATGATTGAATTTTCAGTCTGGATGCCAACATAAGATCAATTATCAGACGTTGCGTTGGTGTCTCCTTTTGAATAAGAATGACTTACTTGAAAGATTTAACAAATTCCCCGATCTTCTCAAAGGCCTCTTGGCCTTCGGGAACCATCGAAGAAAACAGATGCCACGTGTGGATCATTTCATCGAATTTCTGCAGCTCAACTGCGACTTCACTTTTTTCTGCTTTTTTAGCAAATTGCTCAATTTCATCTAAAAAGACTTCCCTAGTTCCAACCTGGATTAGAATTGGCGGAAGCCCTTCTAAGTTCCCATATAAAGGAGAAGCTAGTGGATCTTTTGGATTATGTCCTGCGAGGTAAATCGAGGCAGCGACTTTGATGTTTTCTGCATGGATTAGATCCTTGCCTTCGTTCGTTTGCAATGTCTTGCCTGTCATGGCAAGATCGACCCAGGGACTGATGCAGATGGCTGCTCTTGGCAAGACTTCTTTTCTATCTAAAAGCTTGAGCAAAAGACTTAATGTTAACCCCCCGCCAGCAGATGATCCAGCAACGAAGATGTTTTGGGCAGGGATTTTTTGTTTCCGCAGGAACTCATAAGCGATAAGAGCGTCTTCTAAGGCTGCCGGAAAAGGATGTTCCGGAGCCAGCCGATAGTCAACAGCCAGGACATCGCAGCCGGTTGCTTTAGCTAGACGTCCGATCAGGTCTTGATGAGAATGAAATGATCCAGAAATATACCCTCCTCCATGGAAAAAAAGGATGACTTTCTCACGAGTGCAGCCAGGAGCATGAACCCAAGCAGCGGAGAGTTTACCGATGCTTAAAAGTTGGAAATGGACATCGGGCTGTGCAGGAAAGTCTTTCATGAGCTTTTCAAAGCCAAAACGGATCTGAGCAATGGAGAGATCACCTTTGGGAGTCCGAGCTAACAACGTCTGATAAAACTTTTCCGTCTGAGGGTTGATCATCCCCTTACATTAAGGATTTTCTATTCAGGGTTCAACCTAGAAAATAACGAATCTTGAAACATTCCCTCAATTACAGTATGAGGGATCTATGTTTACGCTCTCACTTTTTCTTTATGCTTTTATCGGAATCGGCGCAGGCTTTTTAGCAGGACTTTTGGGTATGAGCGGTGGTATTGTGACAGTTCCCTGTCTTCTCTTAGTTTTTATCATGATGAAGTTCCCCACGGTCGATATCATGCAATTGGCGATGGGAACATCGCTTGCTGCAATGGTCTTTAATGCGATCTCTGCTACTTATTCGCATCATAAAGAAAAAGAGGTCGATTGGAAGCTCGTCAAGACCTTGCTCCCCGGTCTTATCTTAGGTTGTGTTACCGGAGCTTTTATCAGCTATCTTTTATCCACAGCGGTATTAAAGATCATATTCGGAATTTTTGCTGTGATTTTGGGTCTTTATTTTTTTCGTCAACGTGCATTGCCTGATGTCGAGACACAAATTACACCGGGGACAAAGATCCTCAACGCAACCGGTTTTGGAATCAGTACACTTTCGAATATC
>CAZFXE010000109.1:0-4771 GCA_964522945.1 uncultured bacterium | reverse complement strand
TTTGACAATATTGCCTACAGCCTGCGGCTGAAAAAACTCCCCAAGATCGTCATTGAGCAAAAAGTTTTTAAAATCCTCGAGGCGTTCCACCTTGAGAACCATATCTATAAGTCCCCCAGCCAGCTCTCGGGCGGACAGCAGCAGCGAGTCGCCCTTGCCCGTGCGATTGTCAACGAGCCGGATGTTCTCCTATTAGATGAACCGCTGGCAGCTCTTGACTTCAAGCTCCGGGAAAGGATGCTCATTGAACTTATCGAGCTTCAGGATAAATTAAAGACGACCTTCGTCTACGTAACGCATGATCAGTTCGAGGCGCTCACGGTAGCCGACCAGATGGCCATTATGAATACGAAAGGTGAGATCGAACAGATCGGGACTCCGAAAGAGATCTATGAGTTCCCCCATTCATCTTTTGTCGCTAAGTTCGTTGGAACCACTAATATCCTGAGCGGAACTCTCCGCCATATCGATACGCCTGAACCTGCCATTGAGATCCCGGATCTTGGCCTTTTCAAAGTCGATATCGCACAAAAGAAATCGTGGATGACCGAAGGATGCGATAGCCTGATCAGCATCCGGCCTGAAAAGATCTTCATCTCCAAAAAAGAAGTTAAAAACTTCTCCAACCATGTCAAAGGCGTTGTACAGTCGATCGTCTACCACGGACGCTCGACACAATATAATATCCTTTTAAAGAACCATATGAAGCTCCAGGTATTTGAACAAAACGAAGAACATTTCCCCCAACAAGTGATCGACTATGACAACGAAGTCAATCTCTACTGGCAAAAAGAAAACGTGGTCATACTGGAAAAGTGAGACTACAAAAATGAGATTTTTGCGACCTCCAGTCTCCGATCGTCCCTTTGCAATTGGGATCCCAGCACTTATCTGGCAAGTGCTGTTCTTCTGTATTCCTCTTTTGATTATTGTCCTCACAAGCTTCCTCAAGATTACTCCTACGGGAATCATCGGAGTCACATTTGATAAAATCGCTCACTTCCTCAATCCTCTTTATTTACGTGTGATCGCATCTTCTCTTGTCCTTGCCATCGTCAACGTCATCCTCTGTTTTTTGATCGCCTATCCGCTAGCCTATTTCTTAGCGTTTAAAGGAAGAAGAATTAAAAATTTCCTTCTATTTCTATTACTGATCCCTTTTTGGACGAACTTCCTGCTCCACGTTTATGCATGGTTCTACGTTTTGGAACGACACGGCTTCCTCAACAATCTACTGATGCAAATTGGACTGATCAAGTCACCTCTGATTCTCTTAAATACCAATTTTTCCATCATCATCATGATGGTCTACTACTATTTACCCTTCATGGTACTGCCGATTTACACCTCTCTAGAGAGATTCAACACTAGCTTGATCGAGGCTTCATTTGACCTGGGCGCTACTTGGCTTCAGACTTTTAGGCGGATCATCCTCCCTTTAACCATGCGTGGAGTTAGAGCCGGATTCTTCTTGGTCTATATCCCCTCTTTTGGCGAGTTTGCGATCCCATCTCTGATGGGCGGAGATAAAGTCATGTTCGTTGGCAACGTCGTTTCAGAGTACATCCTTGGAGAAGGCACAGGCTCTCTAGGAGCAGCCTTCATGGTCGTCAGCTGCGTTATCCTGCTCATTACCGCGGTCTTTTTCTACTGGCTCTTAGGACGATTCACTGAACCTGTGAGGGACCGTGGTTGAAAAAGGAAAGTTCCACACACACCAAAGAAGTGCGATCTTCGGAAAAGCCGGCCACCTTTTACTCATTGCTTCGACCTATCTTTTCTTATGGGTCCCGATTGTTGTCTTGCTCGTCTTTTCTTTTAACGAAGAAAGCTTCCCCTCTCCATGGAAAGGATTTACCTTACAGTGGTATGTCGAGCTAATTGATTCGATCTATCTTTGGAAAGCCTTTATGAATTCTCTCATCGTGGCCCTATCCGCCACCTTCATTTCTGTCATGATGGGGATTTTCCTGATTTTCTTTGCCGCACAAGGCGGACGCGTTGGCAGATATCTCAATCTCTTTTACGGCAGCATTATCATCCCCGAGACCGTCCTTGCTGTCAGTTTACTAGGCTTTTTCAGCCTCATTTCAATTTCTCTTGGCTTAACGACGCTGATCATCGGACATACCGTCTTAGGATTGGGATTTGTCATTCCGATGGTCTATGCACGATTTTTGGATCTCGATTATCGCCTCACAGAAGCCTCCCTCGTGCTGGGAGCCACTCCCCTGCAAACCTTTTTTAAAGTGACCCTTCCGATGCTCAGACCGTCACTGATTACGAGCGCGCTCCTCGTTTTCATCATTTCGTTCGATGACTTTATCTTGACCTACTTCTGCGCAGGCAGCTCCGTCCAGACGCTTTCTCTCTATATCTTATCGATGATCCGCTCTGGCATCTCCCCTGTGGTGAACGCTCTTTCGGCGCTTTTGCTTTTCATGAGTAGCCTCATGGCTCTTGTCTATTTCCAACTAAGCAGCAGGAGTAAAATCTTCTAATGAAAATAAGACAATATTTTAATCGCTCGCTTGTGGTCTTATTCTGGGTTGCTCTGATCTTTGGCATCCTTTATTGGCCTAAAAATTTATTTCTCCATGAAAAGAAGAGCATCAACGTTTTTGCCTGGGGAGATATTTTAGACGATTCTGTTGTTGCAGAATTTGAAAAAGCCTCCGGCATCAAGGTCAACTTGAGCTATTATGCCTCTAACGAAGAGATGATCATCAAGCTCAAAGCCACTGGCGGAGAAGGCTACGACATGATCGTGCCTTCTGATTATTCCGTGGAGATCTTAAGAAAAGAAAATCTCCTGAAAAAACTCGATAAAACCAAATTGAACTTCCTTGACAATCTCAATCCCAACCTTACCAATCTCTTCTTCGATCCGGACAACCTCTATTCCGTCCCCTTTGAGTGGGAGCTTTATGTCCTTGGCATCGACAAAGATTTTTTCCAAGATAAACCCCTTTATCCTAGCTGGAAAATGATCTTCGATCCGAAAGTGATCGACTACAAGATCACCATGTTGAATGACCCCATCCAAACTGTGACGCTCGCCTCGTTCTATCTCAATGGGCCAATCACAACGATTACCGATTCCCAGCTCAAAGACATCACTAATCTCCTGATCACCCAAAAACAGTACGTCAATGCCTATGCCGACTTCCGCGCCGACTATTTCTTAGCCACTAAAAACAGCGCGGTCGCGGTCGCTTCCAGCTCATACATCTGGAGAACCATGAGAAAGTTCCCCTTCGTCGGCTATGTCACCCCCAAAGAAGGAACCTTTATCACCATTGAAAATTTCTGCATCCCTGAGACCAGCACCAAACAAGATCTGACCTACCAGTTGATCAACTTCCTCTTCACCCGTGATTCCATGAAGATCCACTACGACACTTTTGGGATCTTCCCTTCCACCGTCGATGTGATGGATGACCTCGATCTCACTCCCGATGCCCGCGAGCTCATGACCATGTCCTCTCCCGAGCTGCGCCCCTTACTCTTTGCCCGGCTTCTGACCTCCCAGGAAAAGATCCGCGACTCCTGGGTCCAAATCAAGACTGAGTAGCTGCTGTCATCCTAGCAAATTTCCGAATCACATAACTTGCTGCGGCTCCAATCAGCAGTAAATAGATGCCGGGGGACCAGACCCAGCCCGTGATCTGATAAAGCGATAAAGAAATCGCAGAAGCTGGTGCTCCGATGAGCTGAGATCCAAGGGCACTGCCTAAGCACAGAATTGTATACCGGTGCTCAGGAGCCACGCGCTCGATAGCCCAGGCATAATATGGCGCTGCAAAGACAACTCCGAGGATCACTAAGATCAAACGGATCGCAATAATCATCCCTAAAGAAGCTCCGCCAACTAAATAGAACAGCGGAAGGGCTAAGACCGCAGACCCAAAAGCTCCGATGAACATCATCCTCTCTTTTCCGAATCTTTGGGCAAGATAGCCAAAGACCGGCAGTAAAACCATATCCACAATCAAAAGCAGCGTATTGACCTGCATCACTGCTGTTTTACTAAGCGTTGTTACGAGCGGAACAAAGCCATTCATCAAAACACATGGCATGACATAGGTCGCATAAGAGAATCCCGAAGCAATGATAATCGTAAAAAGCGAACTGCGATGCTGCGCTAAAACCTGGAAAAGCGGAAGTCTTTTGACCGGTTTAAAATCCTCTTCTTGATTCTTTAACCGTAAGAAAACACCGAAGATCGCTGCTAGTCCTCCAATCCAAAAGAGAATCCGCCATCCCTCATCAATAAAGCCTTGCAGGCTAAACCAAGCGACTAGAGCAGAAGCCATGACATAACCCACCAGTGAAGAAGCACCGTAGAAGCCACTGAGCAGGCTCCTTTTTTCCTGAGCGATGTTTTCTAAAAGATAAAGAGCTGCCCCTGTCGATTCTCCTGCAACGAAAAAGCTCTGCAGCATCCGAGCAAGAGCTAGACCAACTGGAGCCCATGCTCCAACTGTTTTATAAACAGGTAAAAATCCGATCCCCAAAGTGAAAATGGCAATACCAACTAAAGAACAGCAGAGAGCGAATTTGCGGCCATACCGGTCGCCTATTCTGCCAAAGAAAAGTGAGCCTAGAGGCTTTGTCACAAAGCCAAGCGGAAGCATCGCGTAGGTTAAAATCAGAGCTGTAACGGGATCTGCGGGACCAAAGAATAGTGGCGCAATAAAAGGCGCCATCAGCCCAAAAAGAGCCTTATCATAATTGCCTAGGACATTGCCGATCATGCCGGCAAAGCGGT
>CAZFXE010000108.1:0-4794 GCA_964522945.1 uncultured bacterium | reverse complement strand
AAGATCTTAAATTCCGTGGTGAAAAAACATTTGTCATCATCGGAAAAAATTGCGAGATCCGCGAATACGTCACCATTAATTCTTCCTGCCAAGAAAACTCTGTTGTCCGCGTCGGCGACCAGTGCCTGATTATGGCCTACTGCCACGTCGCTCACAATTGCGAAGTCGGCAATCGCGTGATTATGGCCAACGGCGTCAACTTAGCCGGACATGTCGTGATCGAAGATTGCGCAGTGATTGGCGGCATGGCTGCCATCCATCAATTTACCCGCATTGGATGCTATGCCATGGTTGGCGGCTTTAGCCGCGTCACCCATGATGTTCCTCCTTATACCATTGGCGGCGGCGTTCCTTATAAACTCGGCGGACTTAATCTCGTGGGTCTCAAACGTCATGGATTCCCAATCACCGTCCGTAAAGATTTAACCCGCGCTTTCAAACTCATTTACCGTTCTGGACTGCGTCTTAAAGAAGCTCTCGAAAGAATCCAACGAGAAATCGAGCCTAGCCTCTATATCAAACATTGGCTTCAATTCTGCCGTGCCTCCCGCCGGGGCCTCATCGGTCTTCATGGCTCCAATCGCCAAACAGATGCATTGGAAGAACTCGAAGAATACGAAGAGATGCTTCAAGAAGAAATGACTTAAAATAAATGAATATTATTTTCTTTGGGACTTCCAATTTTGCTTCGACTCTCTTGGACTGCCTCCTAAAGCATAAGCTCAATATTGTTGCTGTTGTCACACGCATAGATAAACCTAAAGGCCGTTCTCTGAAAGTCAGCTCTCCTCCTGTCAAAGAGCTGGTCCAGAAAAATTATCCCGATCTTCCAGTCCTGCAGCCGCTCAAAGCCTCCACACCTGAATTTGCCGAACACTTAAAAAAACTCAATCCTGATCTCTTTATCGTTGCTGATTATGGCGAGATTCTTAAAAGCCTGATCCTCGATATGCCATTTATGGGAGCGATTAATGTACATGGAAGCATGCTGCCCAAATATCGGGGAGCTGCTCCTATTCAACGATCCCTCATCAACGGAGATCTTAAAACCAGCGTATCAATTATCAAAATGGTTTTAGCACTTGATGCCGGCGATGTTTTGGCACATGAAGAGATTGATCTTCCTCCCACCATGACTTTCGGTGAGTTGGCACAAAAAATGTCGCTTCTTGCTTGCCCTCTTCTTATTAAAGTCATCGGCCAAATCAAAGAAGGAACGGTTCATCCAGTTCCTCAAGATCCTTCACAAGTAACCTTTGCACAAAAGATCTCTTCTGCAGAGACAGAGATTAAATGGAATCGTTCGGCAAACGACATCCATAATCTGATCCGCGGCATATCTCCTCAGCCCGGAGCTTGGTGCTGGGTAGTAATCGGAGCGGATAAAAAACGTCTGAAAATCAAACGATCAGAAGTTACTGAGGGACAAGGGTACTTCGGAGAAAATACTGTTTTCTCAGACAAAGAATGGATTGTTGCCTGCGGTACTGGTGCTTTAAAACTCCTAGAAGTACAGCTCGAAGGCAAAAAAAGCCTTCCGATTGGTGAATTCTTACGAGGTTTTCATGAGCCTTGTAAAATCTTAACTTAAGTTTCCTTTGATAATATCGTCTTCTTGACCTAGAATAATTTCTTTCAAATCTCAAACGATCTTAACAATTCAAAAGGAGAATTTTCTATGGAAATAGTAGAACCTCGATATATTTCATCACATGTTCCCTACTACGCAAGAATCAATAGCGAAAACTTCCAGTCGGTCGCCTGTTTGGTTTATGAATTCGTCAAAAATTTTATAGTGCATAACTTAACCTGGCTGAAAGAAACAGGAGGAGCAAAAGCCTTACTCATTAAATTTCCCGACGCTATTATTTCTATTTCTAAGCGCATAGGTCCTGTAACTTGCACCTCTGGTAAAATGATCAACAGAGTTGCAGAGATTCTGACGCCTCTGCACGCGTTAGGAGGCTGTGCTTCAACATTATTGGGATTTGCAGAAGTAGGATCTAAATTTCCAGCCCTGTTAAGTCCATTTAAAACACGGGTTCAATATGTTGTTAAAGGTGCTAGCGAGAAAACTTATCAAGCGCAATTCCCTCTTAAACCTTGGCAACAAAAGGCCGATAGAGCTCTGAGTGTTGTTGACTGGACATTAAGTTTTAACGGTTGCGCTGGTTATATTTGGAGATTGAATCATACGGCTGATGAGAAATTTCCTCTTGCACCAATTGCACCGTGGTTACCACGCTGCATGTCTATTGGAGGTTTATATTTCGAGAGTCAATTTCTATATAAAACTCTGTGGGTGGGCAATCATCTAAAATATGATGCAATTCAAGAAAAATATAAGTCGATTAGAAAGAATACCACAGTAGCATGGCAAGAGATTGCCGGTTCTGTGCTGAAAATCTCTCTTTCTGTTGCTTGTCTAAGTTTGGATGTATTTAAATTAGCTGCAAAAGAAAATCAAGCTCCTTGGCTAGATACAGCGATATTTTGTGCAGGTCTAGCGCCGACATTTATCACGCCAGTTGCTATGCGTTATTGGCCAAAGATGGTCGTTGAACCTCTTTACGCAGCTGCGTCAGCGTAATGTATGCGAATTAATGCAGGTGATGTTTATCCCTAGGCGTCAAAACCCTCGGTCATTTATTTCAAATGGCCCATTGTGGACCTATTAAAAGCAGGGGAATCCAGCCTAGGCTATATCAAGTCCTTGGGGATGCCGTTAAGCCATGCAAAAACGGTTTGCGGCATTGGCTCTGCTTTTTCTTATACAGGTGCCTTAAGCCAAAAAGTCCTTAAAAGAGTTAAAATTGCTGCAGTGCCGTCTGATTTTTCGGCCCTTGCCCTGGATACTCTTAATCTAGCTCGTTTTTTCTATGCCCCAGAACGCGACCCTGAGAAAATTAGTAAATTAGCCCTCTCGATCTTAAAAAGAGGTTACGGCGTGCTGAGATGGCTAGAGGAATATCGCTTTATTGCCCTGGAATCTACCTTATTAGGGCGTCTTGGGGGGCTGGCCATCCTGGGCGACCTCACCAAAGCTTCCATGCGCCTTTGGCAAGCCTTAAGGTGCGCCGATAGGGATCGCGTATTATTATCCAGCTCTAAGGTCTTGAAATCCAGTCTCTTGCTCTATTCTTATCTCGCTGATGATAAGCGGGTTAAGGTTGTTACAAAGGGGATAGGGCTCATGAGCTGTGGCTACACTTTCTATCAGCAGAGCCATACCATGAATCCAAGGACGTGGACGATAACCAGAACGCAGTTACGACAAATAATTTCTTCAATTGCCTTGGCTGCCTTGGCTTTTTACGGCATCGAGAAAGGTTTTTTCTCAGAAAACAATCGTTAAAAAATAAGCTTAACATTTCGTCATATAGACTTTTTTTAAACTGCTCAAAAATATATATAATAAAAACAAATAACAATATTATTAAACTATTTATAGTTCATATTAAATATTAAATTCTATATAATATATGCATTATGACAACACAATTAGCGTTAAAAATTACTTTGGGGCAAAATCCATTAGAGCTGGGAAGCGTAGAGGTCGCTGAGGCTTCAACGCCGGCTTTTTTAACTACAGCTCTAAAAAACATCGGCGTTGAACTTTCCGCTAATGCTCACGTTTATCCAGACAAATTTAGTTCGATTTCCGTTCAACCAATTATTGGCGCACTCAAAAAATTCATTATTATTCCTGAAGATGCAGTAAAGCCGGTAGAGGAGACAAGAAATACAGAAGTTTTGGCTTCTGGAAAGGAGCTTGAAAATAAAGGTTTGCTATCCGCGCTTTCCCAGCATGCCATTACAGTGTTGGAAAAGACTACACACTCCCATGATGCGCTTGAGAAAATTAATGAAGTTTTTTTGAAGTTATCGAAGAAGTTGAGGTTCAAGAAACGCGCATTGAATTGGCTGTCCTCGGATTTGAATGGGGTGCTACTATAGTTGAGGTATTGTCACATCATGCTGAGGCTATTGCACATGGCCTGGAAAAAGGGGCTGCTTCCTTTGCCTTGATTGGTTTAATTGCCAAGGTGAATAAGATTCATAAAACATATTTTGAGCCTAAAGCTGAAGGCGCAGGAGAGTCTAATCCATCTAAACTTGTGTCGCTGGGCTTTTCAATTGTAGAAGTCTTATGCAATGGCTTATCTTTCCTGAGTAAAATTGGGGTTATCTCCCATGCGTTAGCTGCCATGGGGCGTTTGAACCTCATCGGGGCTTTTTGTAGTTTAGCTCTTGCCCTTATCGATTTGGGGAATAACGTCATAAATTATAAAAATATGACCAAGCTATTAAAGGCACTGCTTACCGTGGCAGTTGCTGCTGCTATATTCGTCTTGATTGCTTATACTGCAGCCCACCTCAATGTCTTGCTGTTAATGCTGGGGACAGGTATTTTTCTTTTGAATGTTGCCATTCCAGACGAAGAAGAGCACGAAGTCAAACAAACTCACTAATACAGCCTCCTTATCATTTAGGGAGTGGTTTCTCGTTCTGACCTTTCTAGGTCTCTGTTTTTCCATGGTCATTTATGCCTTCATTATCTCCTAAAGCTAGGGGTCCTGCGTAAATTTTGATTGTAGGAAAATCCTCAGATTTGTTAGCCTACTCGCTTTAACCTACGCAACAGTCATTGCTGTTGTTCTTCGGACTTTAGTGTTAAAACCGCAAATGTAGAAATATTTTTTTATCGCGCGGTTTCGTTTGAAAGGAAAGGTTAAGCAAGAGTTAGACCAAAGAGAGCATATATATGAAGCCAAAGTTAATGGGAATTAAGCA
>CAZFXE010000107.1:0-4822 GCA_964522945.1 uncultured bacterium | reverse complement strand
GCGGTTTTAGGGGTAAAGTCAAGAAATTTTTTTAGTCGCCTTTGTCAAAAAATTACGGTAGGATCAGGAGATCAAAAGGATAGGCTATGACCAGAATAGATATTAGCTACGAAGGTAATCTCAGGACCCGCTGCGTCCACTCCGATAACAAACAGGAGCTCGTGACCGATGCTCCTAAGGATAACCAAGGCAAAGGGGAGATGTTTTCTCCCACAGACTTATTAGCGACAGCTTTAGGATCGTGTGTTTTGACCTTGATGGGCATTGCGGCTAACCGCCTTAAAGTGGACCTTAGCGGCCTCAGGCTGACCGTGGAGAAAGAGATGGCTCAGATGCCGTCCCGCAGGCTCGGCCGCTTGGTGATGCATATCTATTGCCCTCAGACCTTTGATAACGACATCACGCAGAAGTTAGAGACCGCAGGCAGCCACTGTCCAGTTCATCAGAGTTTGCATCCAGATACGAAACAAGAGTTCTTTTTTCATTGGGGAGAGCCGTGAAATTTCCTTCGATCGCAGCTTTTGATAAACACCTAAAAGAGGCCTATCCGGATCATTTAGCGCCGATTTTTCTGATCATTACTCCGGATGAGTATGAACGGCGCAAAAATATCGATAAGATCACGTCTTTGATCCAAAAGAAAGACGCCACAGTGCGGATCGTGCGCTTGAGTGGGTTAGAAGATCCTCTCGAACAAGTCAAAGGCGAGCTATTAACTCCCAGTCTCTGGGGCGGCCTGACACTTGTGATCTATGAAGCTGTCGATAAAGTCAAAAGCAACGTCGAGCTTGGAAGTCTTTTTGCTCATTTCCCTCCGGGTGTCCATCTAGTTCTCGCAGCTAGCGGATTTAAAGCGGTCTCGGAACTCTACCAAAAAGGAAAAAAAGAGATCGTCGTGCTGGACATGGGCGATGAAAAGCCGTGGGAAAAAGAACGACGATTGCAAGAATGGCTTGTCAATGAAGCAAGAGTGCGGCAAAAGACCCTTAACTCCGATGTTGTCCACTACCTAATGCAGCATTTAGGTCCTGACCTAGCCACACTCGATCAAGAGCTTGCTAAGCTGATTTGTTTTGTAGGAGATAAGCCCCGCATTGAGCTCGAAGATGCCAAGGCGATCTGCGGCACCCGGGATCTTTTTACGGGCTGGCAGCTTGCAGAAAAAATTGTCTGGGACCGTGCGGCATCTCTTGGAGAGAAACTCTCCGACATGGGATTTTTATTTCCGTTCATCGGCCAGCTTAGATACCACCTCCAACTGGGTTACCGGCTTGCAGAGTTGATCGAAACTAAAGCCACACCGGGAGACATCAAGCACCATTTTCCATCTCTTCGTCCACAACAAATAGAAAAGTTTTCTACTCAAGCTAAAGCCCGCAAACCAATTTTCTTCCACCGGGGACTTGAGATGCTTTACAACTTAGAGTTTGCCTCTAAGAGCTCACCGCTAGATATCGGTGTCTTATTTGATCTATTCCAAGCCAAACTTTATGAAAAAATTATATCTCCTTCCAAATAGCCTCCACGAAGAATCGACCTGGAGCTACACGCCTCCGCACATTGATGCCTTGATCGCTGAAAGCGATAAAGGGGGATATCAGTATCTCAAGCGATTTGGGATGCCAAAAGTTCCTGTCTATTTACTTAATGAACACACGGATAAGCCAGCTGAATTGCTTAAAATCTCGGAAGAGAATGTCGGTCTCATTAGCGATGCGGGACTTCCGTGTCTTGCCGATCCTGGATCGCCGCTTGTGGCTGCTGCTCGCAAAAAGGGGATAGCGGTAGAAGCAATTCCTGGGCCTAACTCGATCATGATGGCTCTGCAGTTATCTGGATTTTCCGGACAGGCGTTTACATTCCATGGGTATTTTCCCCGAGAAGAGAAAGATCTGTCCCTGAAAATCAGAAGCCTTGCCTTAGCGATGGCGCATCTTTTCATTGAAACGCCCTACAGGACAGAGAAGCTCTTTAAGATGCTGCTATCGATTTTGCAGCCGCACGATCAGATGTGCGTGGCATGTGAACTGATGGGACCGAATAGTTTCGTTGAAACGCATTCTATTCAAGAATGGAAAAACCGCTCGCTTCCTTCTGGAAAGCCGCGAGCAGTCTTTGTTATTCGGAAAGGTTCAATTGGGTGATGTAGCGTCTGCCAAGAACAAAAGCCCCGGCAATGATAGCAGCAGCAAAGCCGAAAGCGAAAATGAGTCTTGCAGTTTTCCAATGGTCTACAGGCTCCTGGGTCACTTTTCTTGGGCTTGTAGGAGGAGTTTCTCTGATTTCTGGAATTAGGTCTTGGAGGCGATCAAGCTCTTCCTGGCATTCTATCAACTTTTCCTGGATCGTTGCTTGAGAACTGGAAGAAGTCGAAAATAAGCAGCTAAGTTTATCAAATAATTGGCTGAAGAGAGTCAACGTTGTTAGTTTCGCTTTCTCATTCGTAAAGAATTCCTCTTTCCGTAGATAGGCTTTTAAAGTTAGCTCCAATGCTTGCGAAGAAAAGGGGTTTGCATCGCTGTGGTCGGATGTCGTTGCAAGATTCGTGGTTCCGAAAGCTCGGGCTAAGAGATAGCTGGATCCTTCATGTTCTTCGATCATTCTCAGTGCTTGAGTAAAAATTTCTCCTGCTTGCTCTGCTGTCAAGTGGTCTTGAGCACCTTCTTTTATCTTGTCATAGAAATCGATTAAGAATTGATCCCTTGCTTGCTCATCACTCCTTAAACGTGCTGTAGTCGGTGACGGTGGTGGACTTAAGCGGTCTATTGCAAGGTTATCTACATTTGAAGCATTTTGTTTTGGTAGACGGATTGAAAGTGGAGATCCTGTGTTAGGACTAGATGTTGCAGATGTAGATAATGCCATACCAACTCCTCGGGTAAAATTTCGTTGATAGATGCTACAACGAACGCCGATTTTACTCGTAGTTAAAAAATCAGAGTACAGCAAGCGGTTTTGGTTATTCGGTGGTTGTCAGAGGATGATCTCTTCTGCGACAGAGTCGTAAAAGAGAAGTCCTTGGTCGGTGAGCCGGGCTGTGTCTTGATCGAGATCGATCCAGCCTTTTTCTTGAAGTTTTTGGTAGAGAGCCTCACCAACGGGGAATTCTTTTGTATCAACCCCTTCTAACATACGGAGCTTGACTGCAAGTCTCTCATGGAGGCTAGCTAAGGGAGATAATTGCTCGGTAAAATCAACAGGGGAGTTTCCTGCTGCTAGTGCAGCGGAGTATTTTTTTAGATCGCAGAAGTTCCGGTACCGCTTCCCGTCAAAAAAACTAAACGCTGACGGTCCAAATCCTAAAAACGGTCTTCCTAGCCAATAACCGGTGTTATGCCGGGCAATGAAGCCTTCTTTAGCAAAGGCTGAGATCTCATATCTTTTCAGGCCCATTTTTTCTAAAGAGGCTACGGCAAGATTAAGCATGCTTAAACTCTCTTCTGAGGAGGGCAAAAGGGGAGTCAGCTCGGATCGTTTTTTATAAAAAACGGTTTGGGGCTCGATGGTGAGGTTGTAGAGCGACAAGTGGGTGATCGGGAGTGTCTCTAGCTGGGTAAGGGTGTTTTTCCAGCTCGTTAGAGTCTGCTGAGGGATTTCATACATCAGATCGATGGTGATGTTCGAGATGCCGGCTTCTTTTGTGGCTTGGATGGCGGAAATGGCTTGCTGGGCAGAATGATGGCGGCCTAGGACTTTGAGGAGGGGATTATCGAGGGATTGAACTCCGAGGCTGACTCGGTTTATGCCGGCCTTGGCAAAAGCCTGCATGGCAGGAAGGGTTACATCTTCGGGATTGGCCTCTAAGGTGATCTCAGAATTTGGAGGAGGCTGGATCCAAGATAAAATTTCAGCGATCGCTTCAGGGCCGATCAGGAATGGAGTTCCTCCGCCGAAGTAGACAGAGACGATACTCTTTTCTTGGATGAGGTGTTTGTTCTGGTCCCACTCGAGACGAAGCGACTCTAATAGCGAGTTAGCTGCTTTTGTCTCATTCTGGGTCTCGTGAGGGACCACATAGAAGTGGCAATAGGGGCATTTACGCCTGCAGAACGGAATATGGAAATAAAGAGAGATCTCAGAAGCTGTCCTAAAACCATGACCAGGATTCTTTGCTGCTAAATTTCGATTTAAAGACTTAAAAACTTTTGGACATATTGGTGTAATATGGCCAAAACTTTTTAAGTCTTTAAATCGAAATTTAGACACACAAATCATCCGATCGGGGTTTTAGGATAGCTTCTTACCAGTTGTCGGCATCTGGATCTTCAAGAACACCGCGGCGCCAGCGATTTTTATCGCTGAAGGGATCTTCGTCTTCTTCTTCCTCTGCCTCGGCTTCTTCGCCTTCTCCTGCCGTTGCTGACTCGGTTCCGCTTTCGGTCTCTTCTCCGCTGGCGGTCTCGAACTCATACGATTCGGTTTCGACGTCTAGGCCAAAGTCTGTTAGGCCTTCTTCAGGGACTTCAATGTCTGGCATGCTGGCGGTATCGGGAAATGCCTGGCGGGCATGAGGGGATCGTTTAGGGGGAGCATACTCTTCCATCGCGCCGCTTTCTTTGAGGAAGCGGAGACGGTCTTTCTCTTCTTGGATTTTATCTTTGAGACTGATGATCTCAGTCTTGTGCTTCTCAATATCTTTTTTTGGGACTAGCCCGAGTTTGAGCCATTGATCCAAATCGGTCAATTCGGCTTCTAACTTTCTAAGACGTTCACTTTTCATCATCATAATTTGCCTCGCTTTTCCCCGTTCCAGAGATCTCGATAATAGAGTTCTCTTTAAAATACAAAAGATTTTTTTGCAAGGAGGCAGAATTATTTCCTG
>CAZFXE010000106.1:0-4846 GCA_964522945.1 uncultured bacterium | reverse complement strand
TTTTTAAACCGTGTTTGTTATCGGCTGCTTCTTTGAGAAGAGAGCCGATTGATTTTTTTACGAACAGTCCTTTTTTCATTGTTTCTCTACTTTTATGTTTGATGACGGATTTTAGCTTCCCATTCCTTGATGTAGGCCAAGAGCGCATCGGTGCTTGGCTTACGTGCGAGGAATTCGAGAGATTCAGGCTGGCTTGTCAGATGTGCCAACTTGGAGAGGAGATGCAGATGGGTCTTGTCCGAAGACGAGAATAGGAAAAAAAGCGTGTGGACAGGCTGGCCATCTAAAGCATCATAATCGATAGGTTTTTCTGGAAACACTGTGATGATCGCATCAGAACCCGGATGTTCTAAAACGGTATCGCGAGGATGTGGTACGGCGATCCCTGAATTGAGAGCTGTCGACATGAGTTCTTCTCTATCGATGAGAAGCTCTGACATCAAATCGGCATCAAGACCTAAACGGGGTGCAGCTTTTTGCATCACAGTTTTAATCAATTGGGTTTTATTTTTAGCGGGGACATCCCCTAAAACGCCTCCTTTATGCATCGCGCGGTAGAGGCTAAATTGCTGTGTGCCTCCACGCTGAGCTTGAGGTTCTTCTTCAACGACTGGATAGATCTGTTTTTCTTCAAAGGGAGAAAAACCGTCTTTGCCTAAATTGAGCTTGCATTTCATCATCCAATCTTCGATCTCACCCCGGCTGAAGCGGTATTGGTGATTGAGTTGATAGGCAGGAATTTTCCCGTCCTTTAACCAACGGCGGATCGTCGTTTCGGAAACATTGAGAAGCTCAGCAACATCCTTAATTTTTAAATCCATAGATTAACATCCTTTGAATAGATCAATGACTTGTTTTGCCGATGTCGCTTTCAACAGCGCTTTTCGACGTTCTGACTCTTTAATGGCCATCGTTAATCTAGACAAAATTTTTAAATATTCCGTTTGTCTATTATCAGGCCCCCCGATCATAAAAATCAAATGAACTTGTGAGCCATCGAGAGAATTCCACTCGATACCGCGGCCGCCTTGTATCCCAATGGCAATAAAAAATTCTTCATATCCCCCGAGTTTCGCGTGGGGAATGGCAACGCCCAGGCCGATTCCAGTCGAGACAATTTTTTCCCGATCTAAGATCGCTTTATGAAAAGCCGATTTATCTTTTAGCTTATGCGCAACATCGAGCGCTTCGATCAGAGAGTCTATGGCGTCCGCTTGAGTTTGAACGTCTAAAAAGACTACCAACCTATCATCTAAATATTCAGTCAGGGACATAGGTCCGTCCTTTTTGAAAAATTGACGAAGGAATCGAAGAAGATTTTTAGGATCGAAAAGTCCCCTAAATCCCCTTTTTCGACCATTGAAGTTCCAGCTTTCTTGGACGACAGTCATGGTTTTCCCTTTTGGGTCTACCGTCTAAAATAGACCCTTCTTTTCGCAAGTCTATCCAAAACTAGCCATTTTTGGCACCTAAGAATTTTTTTTAAGAATTAGATGAGTTGAGAAAAATAGGTTTCCATGACCCATTTTTTTAGAGAATAACTCTTTTTGAAATAATCAGTACGCGCTGTCAGACCATCAAGCATCTGCCTGGTACCTGTTTTTTCAAGCATTGTCATAGAAGCTATCCCCTCCATTGCAGAGGGATCTTTTCTAATCCAATGACAGTGCCCTATCAATGAAGCAAGCTGAGAATGGAAGATAAATCCTAATTTCTCGATTTCAGTCCTAACTTCGTCTTTTTTGAAGAGAGATTGATTTAGCACCTTGCCAATCTCATAGTAGTGATTTCTATTGAAAATGCAGCTAACAGCCTTTCGCTCTTGATACAAATAATCAGAATGAATCGCATAGGCTTCCCATGATGGCCCAAATCCTAGAAGATAAGATAAAAATTGATCTGCATCCCGTTGATTCTGTTCAGGAAAACAGAGTGCGACGGCTTCCGTTAATGATACTTCGGGAGAAAGGTTCAAAAAATGACGAGGATCAAAAGAAGGCAATGGAGTCTCGTTGACGAAATATCCTGTCCTAGATCCATTGAATTTCTTCAAACAAAGATGTGCATGCGTTAGATTTGTCAGAATAGAGGACAATGTTTCATCCAACTCTTCCTCTATGGCTAAAGCTGGTTTGATCCCCAAAAGGACAAAAAGCGCTCCCAATGCCACATTTCTTTTCTCAGCCGTTTGTAAAATATAGTCCACTAACGTTTGGGTCTTAGAATCCTGCATCAGCAACTGAATTTTTTCTTTTTCGACTGTGAGATCTCCAGCATAAATACACTCTTCTTCCTGTAGTTTTTCTGCATCGCATAGATCCAAAATTTCTTCCTTGTTCAAGGAGACGGTGGATTGGTGATGTGAATGAAGCTCAAGGCAGATATCACTTAAGTCTTTTGGATCGCATAAATGTTGGGTCCTTTTTTGGGAAAAGAAACGAGCTATTCTCTGATCAAACATAGAAGGCCCTACAGACAATGGCGGAGTGCTGTACCAAAAGGGAATGGACAAAATGGCCATGATTACATAACCCGCCAACAAGACCGTTGTGATAACGACGACCCTCCCAGCTAAATCTATTGCTCCTCCTGAAATTCCAGGAGCTAGAGGATCCCAAATCGATCTCTTAACCACAGCATGATACTGTGAGAAATAAGACAATTTAGGCTCTAACGAAACAGGAACTTTAAATGTAGGATCTACTCTAGTTGTCATAGACAGCTAGTATAGCAGATTAATTATATCTTAACACTTATTAAAATATTTACTTAATGGGTTCCCGTATGACCAAATCCGCCCTCACCTCTAGCGGTCGTTGCTAGGGTTTCTTCAGGAAGAAACTGAGCCCGATAGACTGGAGCAATGACGATCTGAGCGATCCGCATCCCGGCTGAAACCGTGAACAGCTGCTGGCTATGATTGATCAGGATGACGCCTAGTTCTCCTCGATAATCTGAATCGATGGTTCCGGGAGAATTGAGAACGGTGATCCCGTTTTTGAAAGCAAGGCCGCTTCTTGGCCGGACTTGGATTTCAAATCCTTCTGGAATGGCAAACTTCAACCCTGTGGGGATCAAAGCGCTCCCGCCTGGCTGTAAAATCACATCTTGGGTCAAATGAGCGCGGACGTCTGCGCCGGCTGCTTGGTCTGAGGCATAAAGGGGCAAATGGGCACCTTCAGCAACAATTGTTGGAACGGGAATATTTTTTGACATAGCCTATCCTTTTGGGATAGGTATAGCAAATTAAGGAATTGTTTCGGAAACGAGTTCTTGTTCAGAGAGGGCTAAAAGCTGCTTCAATTTCTGAGGAAGCTTGCCCATTGATTTTGCATCGATGGCACGATCGATGGCATAATTTCTCTTATTTCCGACAAAGAAGCTGATCAACGAACTCAGTTTGTCTTTGAGATCATGCCGTCTGACGATGCAGTCGACCATCCCTTTTTCAACAAGGAATTCAGATTTTTGGGCTTTGGGAGGAAGTTTTTGACCGATGGTTTGTTCTACAACTCTAGGTCCTGCAAAACCAATCAGAGCATCGGGTTCAGCAATGATGATATCTCCTAAAGAAGCAAAAGAGGCTGTGACTCCACCAGTGGTAGGATTTGTCAAAACTGAAATATAAGGAAGACCTTTTTCGCTGAGTTTTGCAAGTGCTGCGGAAGTCTTGGCCATCTGCATTAAAGAGAGAACCGATTCTTGCATCCTAGCGCCGCCAGAGGCCGAAACAATAACTACAGGAAGAGAATGTTCAATGGCATATTCGATCATGGAGGTGAGTCTTTCACCGACAACTGAACCCATCGATCCTGCCATGAAGCTAAAATCGAGAACGCAAAGTGCAATGGTAATATTGTTAATTTCGCAGCTGCCGACAATGGCCGCTTCATCACGTCCTGTCGCCTTTTCAGCTTTTTTGATCCGGGCAGAATAGGCTTCGGTATCAACGAAATTTAAGGGGTCTGATGGTTTAAATTGGGTAAACATCTCGATAAAGGAGTCTTTATCGGCTAGAAGCTGGACTCTCTGAAGACCTGTTAAACGGTAGTGGTGATCGCACTTAGGACAGCAGTGTTTATTCTCCTGCAGCTCATTCGCATGGATCATCTCGTTACAGTGGGTGCATTTAACCCAACCGCTATAACCGTCCTTTTTTGAGCTTTGGACGCTGATCTTAGGCTTATTTCTTGAAAAAAGTCCCATGTGGCCCTATGTTAAAATTCTTTGTAAGTATATCAGATCTAACAATAAATTTCTAGTTATCGGGCTTTTAAAAATCTTTCTTCTACATTATGCCAATTAACAATTTTCCAAATATTTTTAACATAGTCTGCACGTACATTCTTATACTGAAGGTAATACGCATGCTCCCAGACGTCGATTCCAAGCAGTGGAACGTATCCTTGGGTGCTTAAAGGGTCTTGATTGGCACACGTCGTGATGACAAGTTCTAATTTGGATTTGTCATACCCCAGCCAGCCCCATCCTGAACCCTGGATTGCAACTGCTTTAGCGCTTAACTTTTCAATTAATGTTTCTATAGATCCAAAATTTTTATTGATAGCTGCGGCCAGATCTCCTTTAGGAGGCTCTCCCCCGCCCTTGCTTATAGGAGCTAAATTGGTCCAGAAAATCGAGTGGTTGACATGCCCTCCGCCATTGAATTTGATCGCTGATTCAAGAGCGATCATCTCGGCGATCTCATTTTTTTGCTCGGCTGCTTGATATTTTTCTAAGGCTGCGTTGAGGTTATTAACGTAAGCTTGGTGGTGCTTTGTGTAGTGGAGTTCCATGATCTGCCCTGAGATCACAGGCTCTAAAGCACTAAAATCGTAAGGCATTG
>CAZFXE010000105.1:0-5027 GCA_964522945.1 uncultured bacterium | reverse complement strand
TGTCATCAATTTTTGCGAGAGCTTCATCAATTTCTTTCCAAACTTTATCCGGAGCTTTAGGAGTTATTTTAGGTTTGCCTTTTTCGACCATGGTCGGTTTTTTTTGTTGGATTGGTTTAGATTTTGCAGGAGCCGGTTTTACTGCGGTTTTATTTGTGGGGGGTTCTTTTTTTGTAACTTTAGGTTTTGATGAAATGACGGGTGATCCCCCGCCTTGATGAGTACGGGGTGCAACTGCTATCGATCTGGGTTTGGGTGCGATGGTGCGAACTGCAATATGTTTTTTTGGAGAGATCGGTTTTTTTGCAGGAGAAAAACAAAAAAGAAAGATCACGAGTAGGTGAACTGACGTGACAAATAGAGCGATTTTCTTTTGCATTCAGTCAACTGGGTTTCAAAATGACATCAACTTGTTCGAATCCTGCCATTTCAACGGCATTTTTTACGTTTTGATAAGTACCGAAGCAGGCCTTTTTGTCTTGAAAGAGCTGAGGGATGCGATGGTTTCCCTGCTTGTGGGCTTGTTTTAATAGATTTGTCAGCTGCTCCGCTGTCACGCATTTTCCATGGAACCAGATCGTGTTATCGGAATGGACATGAATGGAAAGGGAGCTATTTTCAGCGTTGGCCGATTGTTTATTCTCAGTTGCAGCAGCACTGGCAAGCTCTACGCGATCGAGTTCGAGCATCGGGGCGATCAAGATAAAGATGATCAGCACCACAAATACGACGTCGATAAGAGGCGTCAAATTGATCGTGGCTTCTTCGTGTTCTGCAGGGACGGTCCGTTTTCTTCTCATTCGACTTTGCGGTATTGAAGTTCAATGTTGGAAAGCAGCAGGGTTAAAAAATCATCCATGTCGGACGCATAGTTCCGGACGGCATTTTTGAGGTAGTTGTAGGAGATCAGAGCTGGTATGGCGATGATCAGTCCCATCACGGTCGTTGCAAGAGCGGTCGAAAGACCGCCTAGAATAGAATTGTTGGTGCTGATAGCTCCTCCATCTTGCAAACCTGAGAATGTCATCAGAATTCCCCAGACGGTTCCGAGCAGTCCCATGAAAGGGGCCAGCGTGACAATGGTGGATAAAACATAGAGGTTTTTTTCCAATTTTTTGTTTTGGGCTGAGATTGTAGCTGTGACATGAGATTCCAAAAGCTCCAAGTCTGTTGGACTTAAATAAACAGGCGCTTTTGCTCCGACATTTTGAGAAATGAAATAGTGATTTTTATTGAGCACTTCAACGGTTTTTTGTTTCACAGAGCTATAAATATCGGCAAAAGGGTGAGGGATTGTGGCTGTGCGAGCCTGCGGAAGCTGAGCTAGGTCCAAGGTGAGCACAGGATTTTTACTTTCTGTGACAGCGTTTTGGAAAGCGGTTGAGAGTTGATGAACCTGTCGCATGATCCACGTTTTGTATAGAAGGACAATCCAGCAGATCATTGAGATCGCAATCAATCCCAGGATGATGAGTTTTCCGAAGAAATCCGATTGCGTATAAGAGATGACAAATGCACTTAATGAACCTAAGAGTGGAGCCATAATAAACCTCGTGGAGGGAATATCATTATTGTATAAGTCTTGAAATTCAAGTTCAATTCAATTAAAAGTTTGGAATGGTATTGGTCGATTCACATGCGCATCTCACAGTTCCGTCGGTTGTCGATCATATCGAAGAGCTATTGGAACGAGCTGAGCAAAAAAATATTAAAGCGATTGTCAACATCTGCATCGATCCCTCCAGCCTAGAAAAAGGAATCCATTTAGCAGAGCGGCATAACTGGATCTTCAATGCAGCAGCGACGACGCCTCATGATGTTGAAAAAGAAGGCGAGCTGTTTTTTCCAACGGTGGAAAAAAAAGCACATGAAGGGAAACTCGTTGCGATCGGTGAGACGGGTCTTGACTATCATTATGAGCACTCGCCGATCTTTAGCCAGAAAGCCTTTCTCGTCAGATATTTTGCCCTGGCAATAGCTGCCAAGCTTCCGATTATTTTTCATTGCCGCGATGCGTTTAAGGATCTATTCGAACTATCGGACCACCATTATCAAGGCCGGCCAGCAATTTTGCATTGTTTCACTGGAACATTAGAAGAGGCTAAGGCGTGTTTAGAAAGAGGCTGGATGATTTCGATCAGCGGGATCATCACCTTTAAAAAGTCAGTGCTGCTCAAAGAAGTCGCTGCATATGTTCCATTAGATCGTCTTTTGATTGAGACAGATACGCCTTATCTTGCTCCGGAATCTAAGCGCGGCAAGAGAAATGAACCGGCGTATATCGATGAGACGGCCAGAGTTTTGGCCGAGGTGAAAGGGCTTTCTATTGAAGAAGTGGCCGAAGCGACTGCAAAAAATGCTTCTCAATTTTTTTCTTTTCCAAAACGTATATTGAGTGTTTAATAGCTTGGATATGACTTCTCAGGTTCTTCCCAGAGCATTTATTTGGAGACGGGTCCATTCGTTGATGGGCCTTTGGCTTGTCCTGTTTTTAATCGAACATTTGCTGGTCAATTCGCAAGCTGCGCTTTTACTTGGCGATAATGCGCGAGGTTTTGTCGATGGGGTTAACGCCATTCATAATCTCCCTTATCTTCCTTTGATTGAAATCTTTTTGCTTGGGTTTCCTATAGCAATTCATGGTGTTTTAGGCATAAAGTATTTGCTTGCAGCCAAGTTTAATTCTGTCGGATCCGATGGTACTAAGCCGGCGATGAAATATGGACGCAATCGGGCTTTTACTTGGCAGAGACTGAGCTCCTGGGTCTTGTTGGTCGGGATTATTCTGCATGTCGCAAAATTTCGTTTCATTGACTATCCCGATTCTGTCAATCAAGGAGAGAACTCTTACTATTTTATTCCGGTCACTGTCGATAAAGGGCTCTATACAGTTGCAGCAAGACTTGGTGTGACGCTCTATAGTCCTGACGAGATTACAGCAGAAAGAAAAGAGTTCGAAGACCGGCACGAAGAGCAAGCGTTAGTTGATGCGTCCAAAACATTCGAAGACAGCAATGTCTACGACCATCAGCAGCAAGTGATTTTGATATCAGCTCAGGCGTACGAGCAAAAACTCCAGTGGCTCCAAGTATTGGAAAAGCAAAAAGTCGATGACACCCAAGTTGTTGCAGTGGCCAAAGATTTCGGGACCGCTTCTGTTTTAGCTGTCCGTGATACTTTTAAAGATCCTCTCTACGTCGGACTCTATACGATTTTTGTGCTCGCTGCCTGCTTCCATGGATTTAACGGTCTTTGGACTTTTTGCATTACATGGGGAGTCGTCCTTAAAGTTGCTGCACAGCAAAGAATTCTTCGTTGGGCGTGGGTGCTGATGATCCTCGTTACATTTTTAGGCCTTGCTGCTATCTGGGGCACTTACTGGCTGAATCTAAAGGCGTAAAACATGAAAAGTACAAAGGAAGTTATTGTTGTTGGTGGAGGCTTAGCAGGTCTTGCTGCAGCGATGAAGCTTGCCGAAAATGGGTGCAAGGTCAAGATCGTTTCCGTCACTAAGGTCAAACGGTCCCACTCAGTCTGCGCACAAGGCGGCATCAATGCTGCGATCAATCTCAAAGGAGAAGACGACTCTCCTTACATCCACGCCTACGATACGATTAAAGGAGGAGACTTCCTCGGCGATCAGCCTCCCATTCTAGAAATGTGCCTAGCTGCTCCCGGGATTATCCGGCTTATGGACCGGTTAGGTTGTCCTTTCAACCGGACTCCGGAAGGCAATCTAGATTTTCGCCGGTTTGGCGGCACCCTATATAATAGGACAGCCTTCTGCGGGGCCTCAACGGGACAGCAGCTGCTTTATGCCTTAGATGAGCAGGTCCGCCGCTTTGAAGTTGCTGGCCAAGTCGAAAAATTTGAGAACCATGAATTCATGCGGCTTGTCATAGACGAAAACGGGGCTGCCCGCGGCATTGTATATATGGACCTGATCAACATGAAGCTCGATGTCATGAAGGCCGATGCTGTCATTTTTGGAACCGGCGGTCCAGGTCTGATCTTTAAAAAGTCGACCAATTCAACATTTTGCACTGGAGCTTCCAACGGTCGCTTATTTATGCAAGGGATGGAATACGCCAATGGTGAATTCATTCAGATCCATCCGACAGCTATTCCTGGCGAAGATAAACTCCGGTTAATGTCAGAATCTCTCCGAGGAGAAGGCGGAAGAATCTGGGTCTATGGCGACTCGTCTAAAAAGATCACCAACTCAGAAGGAAAATCGATCCCCTGCGGTAAAACTGGCGAGCCTTGGTATTTCTTAGAGGAACTCTATCCGGGCTATGGAAATCTAGTTGGCCGCGATGTCGCATCAAGAGAGATTTTACGGGTTTGCGAGCTTGGCCTTGGCATCGATGGAAAGCCTCAAGTCTATTTAGACATGACACATCTTCCGGCTAAAACACTCCATAAGGTCGAGTCAGTTCTAGATATCTATCGTAAATTTACCGGAGAAGATCCAAGCAAAGTCCCCATGAAAATATACCCCGCTGTCCACTATTCGATGGGCGGAGCTTGGGTCGATTGGCCGGCAAGCGATGATCCTGACCGGATGAGCCGTTTCCGCCAAATGACCAACATCCCAGGCTGCTTCAATGTCGGCGAGTCGGAGTTCCAATACCATGGAGCTAACCGGCTGGGGGCAAATTCATTGGTTTCATGTATTTTTGGCGGCTTAGTCGCTGGCGTCGAAGTCCCCCGGTATTTAGAAACGCTCACAACTAGCGCTTCAGCTTTACCCTTTAAGATTTTCTCAGAATCGATGGCTCAGGAAGAGTCTCTTAAGCATGACCTGCTGACCCGCGATGGTCCTGAAAATGTCCACAAGCTTCATGATGAAATGGCCGATTGGATGGTCCGAAATGTCACTGTGAAAAGAAACAATGTTGATCTTCAAAAAACGGTCGATAAGCTCAAAGAAATTCGTGAACGATTTGATCATATTTCACTGGATGACAAAGGTCATTTGATGAACCAAACTTATGCATTTGCGAATCAATTCAGAGCCATGCTAG
>CAZFXE010000104.1:0-5032 GCA_964522945.1 uncultured bacterium | reverse complement strand
ATTTCTTCTTGTTAGCTACGGTTTTTCTCTTACCTTTACGAGTCCTTGAGTTCGTACGTGTGCGTTGTCCGCGAACTGGGAGCCCTAAACGGTGTCTGATGCCTCGGTAGCAATGGATGCTAATGAGGCGCTTGATGTTGTTCTGAATTTGACGTCTTAAGTCTCCTTCTACGATGTAGTCGGATTGGAGAACAGCGTTAATACGGGCAACATCGTCTTGCGTTAATTGATGTGCGCGCATATTTGGATCGAGCGCTAACTTGGCAATGATTTGGTTAGAAAGCTTACGACCAATGCCATAGATATATGTCAGGGCGATTTCTAGCCTTTTTTTGTCAGGAACGTCTATACCAATGATACGGGCCATGTGTAAAATCCTTTTTTAATATCGAAATAGTTTATCAATTAACTGAGTTTAACTCAATTCAAAAATCTTCTTAGCGAGCACGGGCACGTCTCATGAAACCGTCATAACGCTTCATGAGGAGATGCGACTCGATCTGTTTAGTGGTATCCAATACAACCCCGACTAAAATAAGCAGGGAGGTTCCGCCGAAGAAGTGGCTGATCGTAGGATCCACACCTAAAAGGCGACTGACTAATGTCGGTAAAATGGCAATCAGAGCCAGAAAGAGGGCTCCTGCTAGGGTAATGCGGTTCATCGTCGCTTCAAGGTAGTCTTGGGTCGGTTTGCCTTGACGGATGCCGGGAATGAAGGCACCGTTCTTCTTCATGTCAGAGGCGATCTTTTCTGGATGGAACTGGGTCGCAGTCCAGAAGTAAGTAAAAAATATAATAAGTAGGACGTAAAGGCCGGTATGCACATATGTACCCGGGGAAAACCAGCTGGCGATTTGGCCGAGTATGTTGCCTTGACCGATAAACTGGGCTATAGTGGCAGGAAACATCAAAAGAGCAGAAGCAAAAATGACAGGAATGACGCCTGCATAGTTAATTTTTAAGGGAATATAAGCATTATTGGCTCCCGTCTCCTGGTTTCCTACAGTGCGTCTTGCGTATTGGAGAGGAATTCTTCGTTGCCCTTGGATCACAAGGATAGTGCCGACGATAATCATGACAAAGACAACAGCTAAAACGACGAGAGAGGAAAAAGTGAGCTGTCCTGGCTCTTGAGAATCAAGATTGAGCTGGCGGATGATCGAACCGATTGTGCTAGGAAGTGAAGAGAGGATGCCGATGGTGATAATAAGGCTAATGCCGTTGCCGATCCCTTTTTCTGAGATCTGTTCGCCGATCCACATCAGAAGCATAGTGCCGGTTGTCATAGTGAACATGACGATCATAAAGAAGAGCCAAGGGATGCCAAAGAGTTGGAAGTCCATGAGCTCAGGAACAATAATACCTGGAGTTCCAGCATTAAGCTGAATGGCATATTTTGCAAAGAGTCCCGCCTGGAAAAGCGCAAGGCCTACGGTAAAGAACCGGGTCCATTTCCCCATTTTGCGTCGGCCTTGATCTGGGCTTTCTTTGATCTCGCGCTGCAAAGATGGAATAAGTGTCATGAGGAGCTGCATGATGATAGAAGCTGAGATGTAAGGCATGACGCCGAGCGCAATGATGGTCATGTGAGCAAAGGCTCCGCCGGAAAAAACGTCCATTAACTGGAAGAGGTTTTGGCTTCCGCCTGTTGCTTGATGGAACATCCTGACGGCGAGATCGCCGTTAATTCCGGGCACGGGGATATGCGCCCCAATCCTGCAGACCATGAGGAGCATGAGTGTAAAGACAATTTTTGTCTTTAACTCTGGGATTGAGAAGATGCGCTTGATTCCCTCTATCATTTATCTAGGAGTCTTGTTTTGCGAGAACTTTAAAAGATATCTTTGCTTTTTCAAGTTTTTCTAAGGCACCTTTGGAGAAAGAGTGCGCTTCAATAGTGATCTTCTTTTTCAGATCGCCTTGAGCCAAAATTTTGAGACCGCCTTTAGGATCGCGTGGAGCATAACCGCGAGCTCTCAGAGTTTTGAGATTGACGACATCGCCATCTTTAAACAACTGATTGAGGCGTCCCAGGTTGATTGCATGGACGTCGTTTTTGAACATGCCATTGACAAAACCTTTCGTTGGGAGTTTACGATAAAGAGGAAGCTGTCCCCCTTCATGGCCGCAACGGGTTTTGTATCCGCTTCTGGCTTTATCGCCTTTAGCACCGCGTGTACAAGTTTTTCCACGTTTAGATCCGAGGCCACGACCGACGCGTTGGACGCGTTTGCGTGGGCGGTGTGTGTCAGAAAGAGATCCGAGTGTAATCATGCTAATCCTCGCGCTTGAAGTGCTTGTTGTCGGTTTTGGAGGAGCATCAGGGCTTTGAGTGTTGCGCGGACTTGGTTAAGAGGATTGTTAGATCCGTAAATTTTCGCAACGATGTCTCTAATGCCGCCGAGCTCAAGAACTGAACGAACTTTTGATCCGGCAATCACCCCTGTTCCTTCAATAGCTGGTTTTAAGAAAACGGTAGATCCATCCCAGCTCACAGTAACTTCGTGAGGAATGGTAGCCCCTTCTCGTTCAAAGGTCATGACATTTTTTCGCGCAGCCTCTCCGCCTTTGCGGATGGCATCGGAAACTTCATTGGCTTTAGCAAAGCCAAAACCGATATGGCCTTCGCCATCTCCGACGATCACGAGAGCAGAAAAGCTAAACTTACGGCCCCCTTTAACGGTTTTAGAAGAGCGGTTGATGTAGAGAACCTTCTCTTCAAAGTGGGTATTAAAATCTTCTTGACGGTGACGCTTGGATTTGTTTTTCATCATTATTCCTTAAAATTGTAATCCTGCTTCTCGAGCTGCGTTAGCAAGTTCAGCAATAACGCCGTGATATTTATAAAATCCGCGGTCGAAAACAACCGTCGTGATTTGTTTGCCTTTAGCAAGCTCGCCGAGTTCTGACCCAATGATGCGTGCAGCTTCTTTATTGCTGGTCAGTTTTTTTGAGCGGAATTTCTTCATCAGCGTGCTAGCAGAAGCTAAGGTAATGCCGTTTTCGTCATCGATCAGCTGAACTGCAATGTGACGATTAGACTTCATAACGGTAAGCCGAGGTTTTTCAGCAGTGCCTCGTAGGTTTTGACGTACACGATAGGCACGCTTTAAACGCTTACGATTTCTATTAATAAGTGAACTTTCCATAGTTGTTTTCCTGTTTCTTATCCGGCAGCGGTTTTGGCTTTAGCAGCTTTTCCAGCTTTTTTGCGTACGTATTCGTTTTCGTAACGAATCCCTTTGCCTTTGTAAGGCTCTGGGGGTTTCACATCGCGCACTGTCGCAGCAAACTGTCCGACGACTTGCTTGTCGATGCCGGTAATGATAATCGTGACACTTTTTTCAACAGTCACTTGGACGCCTTGCGGAATCTTAATTTGTGTTGGATGAGAAAGGCCGACTTGGAGGTCGATATTCTGGCCTTGAACGGCAGCGCGGTATCCAACGCCGACCATTCCGAGCTTGATCTCATATCCTTTTGAAACACCCTCGACCATGGTATTAAGCATGGCTCGATGAAGTCCGTGAACAGGCTTTGGAAGTTCGGCTTTTTCGTTCTGTTCAACAATAGCCATTCCATCTTCGACTTTAATGGTGATCCCTTCGGTTAAAGGAAAGCTGAGTGTTCCTTTAGGCCCTTTAACGTGGATCATCTTTCCGTCAGTCTTAATTTCGACGCCGGCAGGGACTTTAATAGGCAATTTTCCTAAACGTGACATAACTAATTCCTCACCATATGTAACATAAGAGTTCTCCGCCGATCCCTTTCTGACGGGCGGTTTCACCATCGACAACACCTTGCGATGTGGACACAATAGCCAGGCCCAGTCCGCCGGAGATTTTAGGAATCTCATGCTTCGTGATATAACGTCTAAGACTTGGCTTAGAGATACGCTTGAGGCCTTGCAAAATTGGCTCTCTTCCGCCGGCATATTTCAAGAAAACGCGCATCTTTTTGTGTTCTTCGTCAACGAGAATGTGTTCAACAAAACCTTGTTTTTCTAAAACTTTTAAAACATCGTGCTTAAGGCTGCTGAGCGGCATATCGACATATTTACGACGAGCTGTCATCGCATTGCGAAGGCGGGTAAGCATGTCAGCAATAGGATCTTGGTGTGCCATAATTAGTTCCCCTCAGTCTGAGTCTTAAATGGAAATCCGAGCATGCGGAGCAGTTCCACGCACTCATCATCAGTCTTTGCCGATGTTACAAACGTAATATTCATACCTTGTGTTTTCTTCACTTCGTCGAGATTGATTTCTGGGAAGACTTGTTGGTCAGTTAACCCCATAGAATAAGATCCTCGTCCATCGCATTTTAATGGAAAACCGCGAAAGTCTCGAATGCGAGGTGCGACGATATTGCAAAAACGATCGAGAAACTCATACATACGTTTTTTGCGGAGGGTGACTTTAAGGCCGATCACTTGCCCTTTTCGCGACTTGAAGTTAGCAATCGCCTTCTTCGTGTGCGTCAAAATTGGCTTTTGACCTGACAGCATTGTCATCTCTTTTTGGCAGGCTTGCACTGCGTTTTTATCTTTCGTAGCCTCGGCAAGTCCCATGCTAATGATGATTTTCTTGAGCGAAGGAACCAGCATCGGATTTTTATACCCGAACTTCTCAGTAAGAGCTGGCTTTACTTCCTCTTTAAATTTCTTTTTTAATCTAGACATTGCTTCTCTTCCGTTTAACTTTTCTTGAGTGTGCGCAGCACTACTTTTTTCTCGCCTTTCATATAAAAGAGTTCTTTCTCTTTTTTAGTGGCATGCACTTTTGCTTCAATTCTTTTTCCTTCGTCATCACAGAGACAGACATTGGAAATATGAATCGGCATTTCCATCTCGATGATGCTAGGAGTTTGTACTTTTTCACGGCGTTTTGCGTGTTTCTTGCGAATGTTCATGCCTTGTATGACAACTTTTTCGCCTTTTCGTTTCAGAACAATGCCTGATCTTCCGCGTTCGTTGCCTGCAATAACTAGAACTTTATCGCCTTTCTTTATCCACTTGCTCATCTTAAATTACCTC
>CAZFXE010000103.1:0-5052 GCA_964522945.1 uncultured bacterium | reverse complement strand
CATGTGATCAGCCGGCACAATACTTCAGGAGAGTGGGGCCTCTATTTAAACCGCATCCTCTTTTTCCAAGCTCTTTGCGAGAAAGTCCATGCCCTTTAGCACACGGTATCCCGAGCTCTTCCTCCATTTGCAATTTACTCCGTTTGAGAAGAAAAGCGGTTCTGGAAATATGCAAGAAGCGCTCCTGTGGAAATCGACGCTGGCTCTAGATCAAATTCAGGCCCTCTATGTATATGGCCTTGGACATTATGCAACAGTGCTCCTCGATTGGCTAAAAGAAGATGCCAGCCGTCATCTGATCTTCTTAGAAGACGATCTAGCGGCTTTAGAAGCGTTTTCTAAAGTGCCGCAGGCTAAAGAAATCCTTGCACATCCCCAAATCCATCTTCGCTTTGCAACGTCTCATCGGGCTTGGGACATGCTTTTGGAAGAATGCGCTGCTGAATTTTCTTTCGATAAGATCGAAGTATCTGCGATTAAAACGTATGAAAAGCTTGCCCGCTTCAAGAAAATCAAGTTAAGCCTGCTTAAGAAAACGGTTCTTTGGAACGCTCTGACAACGGAGACGATTTTAAGCCATCTCCTCCACGATAATATCATTCCAAACTTGCGGCGCATTCCGGAGTGTTCCTACATCAACCATTGGAAAGATGCTTTGAAAGGAGTCCCGGTCATCATCTGCGGTGCGGGCCCTTCTTTAAAACTCATCGCTGAAGACTTGCGTAAAGCAAGAGACCACGCCCTGATTATCGCCTGCGGCTCCGCACTCTCTGCACTGTCTCATTTGAATATCCGGCCGCATTTGGGGATTGCGATAGATCCCAATGAACGCGAGCTCCACTGCCTCAGCGGCTGCACTTACCGCGATCTGCCGCTTCTTTTTGGAAGCCGGCTTTATCCGAGGGTTTTTGAACTGTTCGACGGGCCTTACGGCTATATCCGCTCAGGAACTGGCGGGCCGCTAGAGGGCCATGTTGAAGAAGAGCTTGGCCTCAATGAACCTTACTTAGGCTACGATTTAGGAAGAGAAGCTCTTTCAGTCACGACGCTAGCCCTTTCGCTTGCCCATTTTTGGGGCTGCAATCAGATTATCTTTGCAGGCGTTGACATGGCATATGCTCGAGAAAAACACTATGCCGATGGCGTTCCGGTCAAAGCCCAGCTCAATACTAAAGAAAAACGCAGCAGCGATCAGATGATAAGGCGTAAGGGCGCAGAAGGGCATATGGTCACGACGCTGATCAAGTGGATCATGGAACGGGACACGATCGATAGATATGCTAAGAACCATCCAGAGACCACGTTTCTAAACGCTAGCCCCGGAGGGCTCGGATTTAAGCATATTCCTCATAAGCCTCTTTTGGAGATTGTGCAGGCCAGCTCCAATTACGATGAAAAAATCCGTCAGCTTTTCCAAAAGACGAAAATTCAAAAGTCAGCTGATGAAATCGACCAGATCTTAGCTTTTCTTTCTCAAAGCTTAGAGAGATGCCTGGAGTTATTTAAACTCTTGCAGCAAGAAGAGCCCTGCAGTGGAAAATCAGTCCTTTATCAAACAGATCTGGAGACAGAGATTGCCTATCAGCTTGTCTTAGGTTCATCAAAACAGGCATTGGACCGCATGGGACTGAAAAAAGACCCTCTTGTCATGGAAAAAGATAAATGGAAGTTTCTTGAAGAAGCGGCTGGTTCTTATTTGAATGCACTGAAGGGCAAAGAAATGATCCTTTGCCCTTGAGAGGAATTAAACAGAAACCTTTGTTGTAACTGGAGTTTTTTCCACGATTTCTACAATAGCGATGGACTCAGTCACAACGACTGCGTCAACCGTTACTTCAACTGCAATCTCAGAAACCACAACTGCGTCATTTGTCAACTCAGCAGCAACTTCAACAGATGTTTCAACTGGAGCTTTAGCTTGAACAGTTAAAGCTTCTACGAAGCGGTAAGTATCTCTGAGTTGAGATTCTTCATCTGTACCCCAGATGGCGATGATGACTTGATAATCATCACCTGTAAGAACACCGGTGGTGCCGCTGATCGGCATAGAGCCTTCTGCAACTATTGTGCCTGTCCCTATTACAAGGTTGCCTTTCATAGTGTCGGCTTGGATCGATCCAGTGATCGTGAGCTGAGTAGGATCTCCGGTTTCACTGGCAATGCTGCCTTCAACGGTTCCTTTCAGGTTGATTTTCGCAGTTTCTGCATCAATATCAGCTGCAAGGCTTCCATCGACGTTGACTTTCGAAATAGTGAACGTTGAGAGATCAGATCCTGGAAAAGCCAGCTCTTGGACTTCTGCAAGGGTTTTGAAGGGGTCTTCGTCATCATCATTATCTTCATCGTCTTCCATGTTCTCGGAAAAGAAAATAGCGCAGCCATGGAGCTCAGAGCCATTTCTGAATTGAAGTCCGCGGAAGGTTTGACCATCGATTGTGAAGGTTTCTGGAATGGATGTGAAATCCTTCGTCTCGCTCCATCCTTCTGGAGTATTGATTTGGACATCAAATTTTGCATTTTCTATGCGAGAAGTGACAGGTGTATTGTCGTTTTCCGCAAGAGTTGGAATTGTCATTAATGACATCAGTGTAACGCTGAGAATCGCAATTTTGTTTCGCAGGGACATAGAATCTCCTTTGTTTAAGGACTAGGACAGTCTAAGTGATCATTATTTTTTGATCCAAATGAATTCTTGAATTTTTCGACGCTGTTATGAAGCGGTGTTGAAGTACAGCCGCAATTTATTTCGGAGTGTGCGCACGCTAATGCCAAGAGACTTCGCAGCACGTGTGCGATTATGGCTGCATGCAGCAAGCGTTTCCAAAATATGCTGCTTTTCTAGATCAGCAAGAGTGATCTCTTTAGCAATAGGAACAGATAAAAGCGCAGGAGAAGAAGGATCAAGCCTTAAGTGATCTGCTTCAATAACATCTCCTGAGTTCATGACGACAGTTCTTTCAATCGTATTGGCAAGCTCGCGGATATTTCCCGGCCACGGATATTCCAAAAGACATTTTTGTGCAGAAAGTGAAAGCTGTTTTTGCCTTTTTTGGTTTTCTTCAGAGAATCGATCTAAAAAGTACTCAGCGAGTGCTAGGATGTCTTCTTTTCTATCTCTTAATGGCGGAAGCTGGATAGGGACAACATTGAGCCTGAAATAGAGATCTTCTCTGAACATCTTCTGCTCGATCATTTCTTTCATGTTCCGGTTTGAGGTCGAGATCAGCCTGACATCGACTTTGATAGGTCTGACTCCTCCGACCCGTTCGAACTCCTGTTCTTGCACAACCCTGAGAAGCTTGGCTTGGACAGCCAGAGGAATTTCCGATATTTCATCCAAAAGAAGCGTGCCCTTGTGCGCCTGCTCGAATCTCCCGAGCCTTTTTTCCACAGCTCCGGTAAAGGAGCCTTTTTCATGGCCAAAAAACTCCGATTCGATCAACGTCTCTGGAATCGCTGCGCAATTGACCTTGATAAACGGCTGGCTCAAACGAGAAGATTGGTAGTGGATCGCATGGGCGATTACTTCTTTGCCTGTTCCCGACTCTCCAATGATGAAAACGGCCGCGTTGCTTTGAGCGACTTTCGTGATATCAGCCAGAACCTGCCGCATAACCAGGCTATCTGCTAGAATTTCCTCTCTTTTCCCTCTGAATGAAGATACGATGGGGGGTGCCAGCTTGGAGTTTTGAGCTTTGGCAACAAGCTTATCGATCATCTCCACCGTCAGAGGCTTAACGATATAGTCCAAGGCTCCCAATTTCACAGACTCGACAGCCTGCTCAAGGGAAGAAATGGGCGAAGCAATGACGATAGACGCCTTAGGATAAAGGGCCTTGACCTGTTTTAATGTCTCTAAGTCCTCAAGAATGATGAGATCAAAAGCCGATTCCGATAGAATCTGCAATACCTCAGGGCTGTTTCTCGCTGTTGTGATCTCACCCTCTGGGTAGAAAAAGTCGCTGTCATTTTGTAGGAGTATCTTCACCATGTGTCCTTTGGTCTTTATACGGCGTCTGCTTAGGTTTTGCAAATCTGGGCCGGCTGCGACTTTACTCAATCGATCCTCTTCGGACGCCTTCCCTACAGGGAATGGTCGTCCTCATTCGGACTGCTACGCTTCGATTGAGCTTTGTCTCGCTCTGCCCAAATTTACAAAACCTAAGCAGACGCCGTATAAATCGCACTCTAAAAAAATCTTTATTATCCTGCAAACAGGAATCCTCTTTTTTTTAGCGGGATGCTCAGGATTAGAGAAATCGGAGCAGGATAAGCTCCGGGACAGCAATGCCAAGGGGGAGTACGTCTACCGGAACCATGATGAGGTCGCCTATCCCGTCCCAGCCCCCCGCCATCGAGAGCGGGAGGACTACCCTTGGGAAAATCCCGACAAAAAGTAATTTTTTACAAGACGTTAATTCCGATTTCTTCGATAATTTCCCTCTCATGCCGATGTGGCGAAATGGCAGACGCGGTAGACTCAAAATCTACTCCTAGCAATAGGGTTCAGGTTCGAGTCCTGTCATCGGCAAATAGTATACTGACGAGGGAGACCTTGTCATCGGCAATTTATGCAGTGGATTCAACAGTTCGACTTATTCCTTTTTGACTTCGATGGGCTTCTCGTCAATACCGAGGAGCTCCACTTTGCTGCCTATCGCCAGATGTGCAAGCAGCGAGGCTACGACCTAGACTGGTCTCTTTTCGAGTTTTTCCAAGCAGCGCATTTTAGTTCGACGGGTTTAAGAGATTCGATCTATCGGAAGTTTCCGGAGCTTCAAAAAGAGGAGCCTCGCTGGGAAGTTCTCTATGCAGAGAAGAAGCAGGCTTATCAGGAGCTTTTAGAGAAAGGCGACTTGTCTCTGATGCCAGGCGTTGAAGAGGTCTTGAGGGCTTTAGAAAAAGCAGACAAACGAAGATGCGTTGTCACAAACTCGCCTAAAGTCCAAGTCGATCTCATCAAAGAAAAAATTCCTCTTTTAAAAACAATTCAGGTTTGGTTTACTCGGGAAAATTATCTAGAGCCTAAACCTCATCCTGATTGTTATCTGA
>CAZFXE010000102.1:0-5089 GCA_964522945.1 uncultured bacterium | reverse complement strand
ACGACCTCCGCATGCCACGAGCTCTCAGCTTCCTAGTCGAAGCCTTTCACCCCCATGACCATTGTATCATATATGCTAAATAGTATACCATGAGGGGTCATTAAGGATCTATCATGTTCGATATCAAGGACCAAGAGAGTTTCCCCCATAGAGAAGAACGGATTTTGAAGTTCTGGGGAGAGGAAAATATTTTCTTAAAGACCCTCGAGGCGACCAAAAACGGGCCTCAATTCTCCTTCTATGACGGACCTCCCTTTGCGACGGGATTGCCACATTATGGGCATCTATTGGCGGGGACCATCAAAGACGTCGTTCCAAGATTTTGGACCATGAAAGGCTACCATGCGATCCGAAGATTCGGGTGGGACTGCCATGGACTGCCAGTTGAGAATGAAATTCAAAAAGCTAGGGATCTTAAAGAGGCCGACTCGATTGAGAGATTCGGGATCGCTAATTTCAATGAAGAGTGCCGCAGCATCGTTCTTCGCTATACCAAAGAGTGGGAACACACCGTTAACCGGATGGGCCGGTGGGTCGATTTTAAACAGACCTACAAGACGATGGACAAGTCGTTCATGGAATCGGTCTGGTGGGTCTTCGGGGAGCTCTATAAGAAAGGCCTCGTCTATGAAGGCTACAAAGTCATGCCGTTTTCAGCACGGCTGGGAACGCCGCTATCGAACTTCGAGGCTAATCTTAACTACCGCGATGTCGATGATCCATCGCTCACAATTACTTTTCCTCTAGAAGACGAACCTGAAACGTCTCTCGTTGCTTGGACGACCACTCCGTGGACGCTACCTTCGAATTTAGCTGTGGCTGTTCATCCGGAACTCGACTATGTCAAAATTTTGGCAAATGGCCATCAATACATCTTGGCAGAAGCGCGTTTAGAGGCGAACTTCAAAGAGTACGAGATCTTAGACAGATTCAAAGGAAAAACCCTCAAAGATAAGCGGTACAAACCGCTCTTTCAATATTTTGTCGACAGGCAAGATGAAAAATCATTCCGTGTGCTTACCGATGATTTTGTCACAATTGAAGATGGAACGGGGATTGTCCATTTAGCTCCGGCATTTGGCGAAGTCGATTTTTTCATCTGCCAAAAAGAAGAGATTGAACCTGTCTGCCCAATCGATCAAAATGGACGGTATACGTCGGAAGTTCCCGACTATCAGGGGATGTTTGTCAAAGATGCCGATAAAGAGATCATCCGCCGCTTAAAAGCAGAAAAACGGGTAGTCCATCATACTCAAATCCGTCACCGTTATCCATTCTGCTGGAGATCGGATACTCCGCTGATTTACAAAGCCGTCAGAACTTGGTTTGTCGCAGTCGAGAAAATCAAAGACAAACTGATCGATAACAATTCATTGATCCACTGGGTGCCCGAGCACATCAAAGACGGCCGCTTCGGCAAATGGTTAGAGAATGCCAGAGATTGGGCGATCTCCCGAAACCGGTATTGGGGAACGCCGATCCCACTTTGGAGAAGCGAAGACGGAGAAATCCGTGTCATCTCCAGTGTGAAGGACCTCGAAGATAAAGTCGGTAAACAAGTCTTAGATCTCCATCGTCACTTCATCGATGATTTGACCTTCGTAGAAAATGGCAAGACGTTTAAACGAATCCCTGAGGTGTTCGATTGCTGGTTTGAATCAGGCTCGATGCCATATGCCCAAAACCATTTTCCATTTGAGCATAAAGAAGAAACCCTCAAAGCATTCCCTGCGGACTTCATCGCAGAGGGTGTTGATCAGACCCGCTGCTGGTTCTATACGCTCCATGTGATTGCTGTCGCACTCTTTGATAAGCCAGCGTTTAAAAATGTCGTTGTCAACGGGATCATCTTAGCTGAAGACGGCATGAAGATGTCCAAGCGTCTCAAGAACTATCCAGAGCCGGGGATTGTCATTGAGAAGTTCGGAGCCGATGCAATCCGCCTCTATTTGATGAACAGCCCTGCTGTGATGGCCGATGATTTAAGATTTTCAGGCAAGGGTGTGGAATTGGTATTGCGTCAGGCACTCATCCCTCTTTGGAACTCGTATGTTTTCTTAGCGACCTATGCCAAGATCTACAACTGGAAACCAAAAGACCATTTCCCTGTTCCTAAAGCCGACATCGACCGCTGGATCTTGTCAGTGCTGCAAAAGCTTGTGCACGATGTGAACGAAGCAATGACAGCCTATGAGCTTCAAGCAGCTGTGCAGCCGCTTGTTGGTTTTGTCGATCACCTGACCGATTGGTACATCCGCCGCAACAGAAGCCGTTTCTGGGCTGATGAGGCAAGCCGTGACCGTGATGAGGCCTTTGAGACGCTTTATACCGTTTTACACACACTAGTGAGAGTTACAGCGCCTTTTGTGCCGTTTATCAGTGATGCGATCTATACCGAACTGCGTCAAAAGACAGATCCGCTCTCCGTACACCTTTGCAAATTTCCAGAGTATCAAAGCAAGCTCCGTGATCCTGATCTTGAAAAAGAGATGAAGGCTGTGCAGATTGTTGTTGGCATCGGCCACGCACTCAGAAAAGAACACAAACTCAAAGTGCGCCAGCCGCTTGCAAAAGCCCATGTGATTTGCAGTGCAGGAGAGAAGTTAGATGCTCTTAAGCGGCATGAGAACCTCATTGCAGAAGAGCTCAATGTGAAAGAAGTGGAGTTCCATAGCGATGAGACAGCCTTTGTTAGCCTGATTGCAAAACCGAATTTCCGCGTCCTGGGTAAAAAAGTCGGCAAGCTCATGAATGCGGTGCAAAAAGCTGTTGAGAAACTTTCAGCTAAAGACCAAAAACAGCTGTTAGATGGCCAAGAAGTGACGATCAAGGTCGAAGGTGAGACAATCGTGCTCACTCCTGAAGATGTCACCGTTGAGCGGCAAGTCAAAGCTAATGTCATTGCCGGAACTGAGCACGATATCACTGTTGCTTTAGACACAGTGCTCAATGCTGAACTCATTTCAGAAGGAATCGCAAGAGAACTGGTCAACAAGATCAATACGATGCGAAGAGACATGGATTTTGCAGTCATCGACCGGATCCATGTGAAGCTTCAGACAAGTCCTGAAGTGAAAGAAGCTTTTGAGAAGCATCGGGACTATATCTGCCATGAGGTGCTCGCATCTGACTTTGCATTTGAAAAATGCGATGGCGATGCGTGGGACATCAACGGCTATCCAACGATGATCAATATTCAGAAGATTGTTCACTGACAAAAGCGGCGTCCGTAGAAGCGGAAATCTTCTGCGAGATAGAGTCCATTGAGGCAAGCTCTAGGAACATTCCACCACGCAAGCGCTGTACCTGCTGAAGATAATCGCTCAAATAAATACCGACATTTTGTCTCAATCGGCATGCCAATGAAATCGGGAACGACCTCCCATGTTCGTCGAATGGTCTTCTCATCTTGGAAAGTGGTTGGATAAAAGAGCCCTAGGCCGAAAAAGATGGCGGTTGGAAATGGATGGTAGTAGAGCCGAGCGGTCATAAGAGAGATGTTTAAAGTATGGAAGAAAAGATGGTTGGCAACATACTTGATTTTTTCCCAATCATCACTGGAATTTTGTTTTTTTGCCTTGGGGAAGAGTTTATCTGATTTAGGGTTGCTTAAAGAATAGATCCATTCAAGGAGCTTTTTGAAGGATATTTTCTCGGTAGGCATCTCAAAGAAGTTTTTATAAGCGTTCACCATCATGGTCGTACTTTGAAGAGGTCTAAAAACTCCATATACAAGTAAAGATAACCAGAGATGAGAGGCATGGGGCGTATCGATCGGCTGCCAGGGAAAAGGATCGATTTGCTCGGCATCTTGTTCATTCTCCAAAAAAAGACCATCGCCTTGAAAAATTAAATTCATTGCACTGGGGATTGAGTATCCGAGGCTAGCGAGATTCGTGGCGTGAAAGATGAGAGAAGAAGCCTTAAGAGAGTGAAGATTGACTCCTTGAAAAAGAAGAGAGCTCTCTTGATAGAGCAGAGAGAGGTTAATCCCATTCATCGCAATGCCCCAAATAAGGTTCATCGTAAAAAAACGGTCAGTGATTTGGGAGATCTGATCGTTTTTTGTCTCTTTGTCAATCACTGTATATAAGGTTTCTCTAGCGAGTTTGACAACCTGATAGCCTTGGGCAAAACATCCTGCAAAAGCCAGCGTCATTCCAACTTGAGTATTGCCCCAGCGAAGCGCTGCAGCAGCCACAGCTAGAGAGCCTGCTGCATAAAGCGAATACCGACCGTCCTTATTTTTGAGGTAAGGAGAAATGTGTTCTAAATAGGAAGGATAATTTTGTGCTTTGTTCGATATAACAGCCATAATGGCGATGAATCATAACAGAGGAAAAAATTAATCAAAAGATAAAGGAAGCTTGTTTCGTCTGCGGTGAACGTAATACCACGAACCGAAGCCAATCAGAGCCAGGCTCCAAATGATGATACGGCCAGGGTTAAGGAACGGATAAGCGGGTTGATTCGGGGCACCGAAACGATTGCCAAATGGCCAGAAAATAAAGACGGGTCCGCCACGGAGGTTTTCTTCGGGAACGAATCCAAAGTCTCGGCTGTCGCCGCTATTAGCGTGATTATCTCCTAGACAGAGATAAGATTTAGGAGGAACTTTTAAACCGTATTGCTTGATGAACTCGATATTGAGTTTTCCATCTGCATCTAGAGGAGGCCCTTTATCCAAGAAGGGATGATAGGAGGCACGGCCAGCCCGACGTTTGATTTCCCGTTCGATAAAGTTGACTAGAGTCGGGTCATCTTTCTTAAGAATTGGCGCGCCCATGAGATAGAGGTCGCCATCGCGGTAATAGGCATAGCGGGAAGGAACTAGGTATTGTTCTTTGCTTTGAGGGTTGTACCGGTTATCGAATTCCATGCCGATATTGAAGAGCAGTTGGATTTGCTGAGGGTCGTAACGGTATAGGGGGCTGGTTGAGGGGAGTTCTGAGGTAATTCCTTGCCATTTGACTTGGGTAGCTTTTCCGTAATAATACTCGTAGGTGCCATTGGGGAAAGTCGGCAAATAGGGGAAGAACGCCTGCGTTCCATAACGTTCTGGATTAATGCCGTAGCGGTAGGAAAATCC
>CAZFXE010000101.1:0-5155 GCA_964522945.1 uncultured bacterium | reverse complement strand
AGAGCGGTCGCCTCCTAAGCGACAGGTCGCGCGTTCAATTCGCGCCGGGGGCAAAGCACCACTATATCAATTTCAGGTTTTTAAATATTTATCGATTCCAAGGGCAACGCCCTTGGCGATCTGTTCAAGATATTTTTTATCTCGAAGGTTGCTTCTCTCGACAATATTGGTCATGAAGCCGCCTTCGACTAAAATTGCCGGCATCGCCGTCTCGCGGATCACATGAAAGTTCCCATTTTTGACACCGCGGGAAAGTGCATGGGTCTGACCAACTAGCTCTTTTAAAACCAAATTTCCAACTTCTTTCGACTGCTGAGCTCTTTTATGATCGTGTCCCGAATGGTAGAATATCTCAATGCCGTGCGCATCGGGAGACGGCGATGAGTTGTAATGCATGCTGACAAAGAGCACAGCTTTTGTGTTATTTGCAATGGAGACTCTACGATGGAGCGGGATGAAGACATCTTTGCTGCGGGTCATGATCACCCGGTAGCCCATCTCATTGAGATATTTTCGTAAAAGAAGCGTTGTCATCAGGGTCAGCCTTTTCTCCATAAAATAATGGATCTTGGCTCCCTCGTCAGTCCCTCCATGGCCCGGATCTAAAATGATCAAAGGCTTGGCATGTTGAGGAACAGAGATCTTATACGTGCGCAGCGGTTTATAGGCGTAACTCGGATCGTTTCCGAAGAGTGGGAGAGCGAGTAGAAGACATGCCAACACTAAAAACTTGCGCATGAGAGTGGAGCTTACCATAATTTTCTCACCCTCTGCAAGCTTCCTTCACAACTTCCCTATCATCAAAGACAATAGTCTGATGGGCAAAAATCTGATAAGTCTCATGCCCTTTGCCAGCGATTAAAATAATATCGTCTGGGTTTGCAAGCTCTAACGCCTGCATGATTGCTTTCTTCCGATCGAGCTCAACCAAATACGATTTTTTTTGAAAGCCGCTGATCACCTGCTTTGCAATCTCGGTTGGATCTTCACTGCGGGGATTGTCATTGGTGACAATCGTCAGATCTGAAAAACTTTCCGAGATCGATGCCATCTGAGGCCGCTTTTGCACATCGCGATCTCCTCCACAACCAAAAATTGTAATGAGACGTCCCTTCTTTAGCTCTTTCAACGTCTGAAGGACATTCTTTAAAGCATCGGGTTTATGCGAGTAATCGACAAATACCTGGAGGTTTTTAGGATTGACAATGCGCTCTAATCTTCCTGGCACTCCGGAAAAGCTCTCTAATTTCTTGGCGATCTGCTGCAGGTTCATCCCCTGTACTAGAGCAATCGCTGCCGCAGCTAAGATGTTGTAGACATTGAAGCGGCCAATCAAAAGAGTTTTAAACGAAACGGTCTCCTGCTTCCACTGGACATCAAAGGTCATCCCCTCGGAAGAGAGCTGCAGCTTAGATGCGAAAAGCTCGAATTCTGGATTGAGGCCATACCTTATGACTTTTTTAGCATTGCGGATCATGATCGGCGCCCAAGGATCATCTCCATTGATGATGGCGATCTGAGCATGGGCAAAAAGCCGCGATTTCACTTCAGCATACTCTTCCATGGTGTGATGGTAGTCGAGATGGTCTTGAGACAGATTGGTGTAAATGGCTGCGGCAAACTCGATATCTTTCACGCGTCCTTGATCGATTCCATGCGATGAGACTTCCATCACGACCGATTTACAGCCTTCTTCGTTCATTTCATGGAAAAGCTGCATCAGAGTTAAAAAATCAGGTGTGGTGTGGGAGGCCGGCAAAACTTTTTTGCCTGTCATCCAGCTCACGGACCCAATCAATCCACAAGGATCTTCTAGAAGATACTTCATCAAAAATGTCGTTGTTGTTTTTCCGCTGGTGCCGGTGACCCCGAAGATAGAGAGCTTTTGCGCAGGATCGTGATAGAACCGTTTAGCTAGAAGAGTTTCAAGGCCATTGACATCGGAATGGATAACTTGAGTCACAGATAGAAAAGGATCGTAGGTGTCGGTAAGAATTGCTAAAGCCCCCGCTGAAACAGCTTCTGCAATAAACCGATGTCCGTCTCCTGTTTTTCCTCGCCGAGCAATGAAGAGGGTTCCAGGAGCAACGCTTTTAGAATTGGCTGTGATGGAGGTGATGCAGGCCTCTTTGCTTCCCTTCCACGTTACGGCAATCTCTTTGAACAGCTGTTTTAATTTCATCAGTGATTCCACTTATCAAAGAGGATTTTCAGTTCTTTGGCTTCTTTGTCCCAGGCATCATTTTTCGGATCGTCTTGGGGCACGCCTAAGTATTGGAGCGACCTCAGGCCGATTTCCCTAAAGGCCGGAGCGGCGCACATGCCGCCCATTTGGTTACTACCAACACCGGGGGTATATTTGTACTCTGGATTATCGATAGCGACAAGTAAAACAATCCGGGGCTTGGTCGCCGGTGCAAATCCAATGAAGGTCGAGATATGATCTTTTTTAGAATAGACTCCGTTGATGACTTTTTCTGTCGTGCCGGTTTTCCCGACTTCTGTATAGCCCGGAATATTCCCCCTGCGAGCTGTTCCTCCTGGTAGAGTGACAAATCTCATCGCTTTGTTGATCTCTCTAACATCATCGGCATCTAGGATACGGCGCGCTGTTTTCGGTTCGGTATTATCTAAGAGCACGGTGCCGTCTTTTTTGACGATCTTCCGGATGAGGGTTGGTTTCACATCTACTCCGCCATTAGCAAAAATCCCATAGACACGGAGCATCTGCAGGCTGTTGACCAAGACGTTATGCCCCATCGCTAACGACCAAGGTGTGGCTTTGGACCATTCAAGTGCGCCATTGGGGTATGTTTTTCCAAGTCTTGGGAGTAGCCCTGCGCTTTCAGCTGTTAGCTCAATTCCGGTCTTTGTTCCAATACCAAAATCCTCAAGAGCTTTTCTGTACCAGGTTTCTCCCATCCGTTCAATGACGCGCTGGATCATGGTCGCCATGTAGACATTGGATGATTTTTGCATCCCCATATACATGTTGAGATAACTATAGTGGTGAGTATCCTTTAAAGGTTTACCTCGTCCGGGGAAGTTGCGGGCTTTTGTTGGGATTTTTTCATCGATGGAAAAAAGCGGTGTCTTGCCTTGTTTTTTTAATTCGGTATTGGCCCTTAAACAGATGGCAATTGTCACGTCCTTAAACGTCGATCCTGGCTCGTACGGATCGGTGATCGCTTTGAGCCTCGTGTGCTCTTCTTTTTTCGGATCGTTGAAATAATCTTTGTATCTGGCCGGCTCAAAAGAAGGATATTGAGCCCAGGCTAAAATTTCTCCCGAATAAGGATCCATCATTAAAGCCCAGCCGCTGGTCGAGTTTGCCGTCTTAACAGCTTTGGCGATTTCTTCTTCGGCTATTGCCTGCAGATGATGGTTGATGGTCAAGTAGACATCAGATCCATGCTGCGGCTGCTTTGTCACAGTTCCTGTTTCCAAAGGCTGTCTTGGCGAGCGTAAGATCACACGCCGTCCGTCTTCTCCTTTGAGATATTTATTCAGGGAAAGCTCAAGTCCCCCTGTCGGGATGCATTGATGCGTCGCTTGGTCTCTTTCAGAGCGGATCGTATGAAGGACTTGGCCGAGAAGTTTTCCAAATGGATACGACCGTTTGTAGTCGCCTACGAAGAAAAGTGCGTTCCGTGGGATTTTGTGGGACCTAGCATATGGCTGCCACCATTTCGCAATATTGTCGTGCATCTCTCTTGTCAGCCATAAAACGAGTTTCCGGCTGCGGCTTTTTTTATCCAGCTGCACAGCGAGTTTTTGGGTGTCTGCATCAGAAAGATCGAGGGTCAGCTTCAGTCTTTTGACAATTTCTTTTCGGCATGATTCAGGAATCATTTCAGGATCGGCATAGAGATGGAACTTGGGAACATCGATCACAAAAGCTTGAGCTTTTTCAGGATGGCCTTTTTTCACAGAAGTATTGGAATAGAACACTCCCCTGCAATACGGCTCGATCACCGAAAGTTTATGTTGACGGTTGGCAGCACGGCTCCACTTTTCTCCATCGATGATTTGAATCTTATAAAATTGGACGATGATCAGAGAAAAAAGAAACAGCAATAAGAGAGCGACGTAGACAAGCAAACGTCTATCATGTGCAGTCGGAGGAGTTTTGGGATCTTCAGGCATAACTAGAAATCTTTAGAAAATTACTGCGTAGCAACGATCGGAGTTTTCGACTTTGCTGGCTCGGCCTTTTTTTCCTTAGCCGTGCTATATTGTAGCGCAAGCCCCTCCTTTACCGTAAGCACTTCTTCAGTAAAAGGAAATTTAAGATGGGCATAGTCAGGACTACAGGCCATGGCAAGCAAATTCTGAGGATTTTCAAAACACTCGATCTGGTACTGGAGATTGGCATTGGCTTCGCGGATCGCTTTGATCTCTTTCGTCAGCTTAGGCAGATGCATCTTCAGTTCTGTGCAACTATTTTGTTTATCTAAATAAGAGTAGATAGAAAGACTAAAGACCGTCAAACAAGCGAGGAGTCGATAGAAAACGCCGCTCATCATGACTTATGTTCTCTCTACAAAACGCATCTTGGCACTGCGAGATCTCGGATTCATCCGTATCTCGGCATAACTGGGCGCCAGAGGTTTTTTGGTTAAAAGCTTCATAAATTCTGCCGGACCATCTTTTTTTGAACGGTGGCAAGCAGTGCGGAAAATATTTTTGACTAAACGGTCTTCCAGACTATGGAAACTAATAGCTCCGGTTCTTGAGCCATGCGCCATAAACTTAAGCGCCTTTGTCAGTCCGTTTTGGATCGCATCTAATTCTTTATTGACGACGATGCGGAGCGCTTGAAAAACAAGCGTTGCAGGATGGAGTTTTCCGCCTCTTTTAAATCCGACAGCAGACATGAGTAGTGCAGCTAGTTGGTGAGTCGTTTCAATTGGTTTTTTATGGCGGGCTTCAACGATGGCTCTAGCTGCTTTTTTCCAATTAGGCTCTTCACCGTATTCACGGAAGATCTCTCCGAGTTTTTGCTCGGAAAAACGGTTGACGATCTCTTTTGCAGTGACGTCGTCTTCAGGATCCATTCTCATATCGAGAGGTCCGTCTTTAGAGAAGCTGAAGCCTTTGTATCCTTTATCGAATTGCATGGATGATACCCCTAGGTCAAAAAAAAACCGTTTAC
>CAZFXE010000100.1:0-5155 GCA_964522945.1 uncultured bacterium | reverse complement strand
ACACTGTGTTTATATGAAGGCACATCTGGAGAACCTATAGGTGGTATTGGAACCGGCATATTAGGAAGCGGATTTGAATATTTATATTCTGGAGGGATCTTAATACAATCTGGAACAGTAGGCGTAAATGGTTGTGTTAGTTCTATAGGCACTCCTCTTGGTTCTGTGTATATTGGCTGGACAGGAGGTAGGGGAGTCATAGGATTCACAGGAGGAGGTGTAACAGGTGTTGGTTGTTCTTCCTCGTCGTCTCTAATTCTTCTTGGTCTGTCATTGTCTTTAGCAGCAGCACGACGCACCGCTTCACCGGCAGCAGCAGCAGTAACACCTGCACTAGTCCCGGCAGTCACAATGGTGATTATCACGGCGGTGACAACGACAGCAATAGCCACTGTCTCACCAGGATGGTCTTTAATCCATTTACCAGTTTTTTTGCCGGTTTTTTTAAAAACTTTTGCAGTTTTTCTTGAAGATCGTCTGACTTCTCGACCAGCGCTTCTGACTCCGCGGCTGATTTTCTTCCCAATGCTCTTTTGAAGAATCAGCTCAGGTTTAAAAACATTGAACTCTTCAATTTCCTCAAGATCTTGAAACTCCAGTCCCATTAGTTGGAAATCATAGCCACCAAAAATACCAGGAAAAAGCTCACCTAAACGAGGTCTAATCGTGAAGTCTATGAAAGACGATACGCCGAAAAGGAAGTTAGATGTGAACTTCCTGCACGCAACAAGTTTATCGGAGATCGTAATAGGCTTAGGTCTTTCTTGAGCCCGACTCGCAAATCTTACAACAACTTGAAAAAACAGAAATGAAGTGACTAAACCTTTTCTTGGTTCAGGAGGGGTAATGCGTTTATAAAGAGGTTCTGTTTTAGGGGTTTCAATCAAATCTTCCATGCCGTCAAAAGCCGAAAGGGTTCTTTCAAAATTACGTGGTTGAGGAGGACTTTGTTGGGGATTTGGAGCTGTCAGTCTCTGTCTCAAATAATCTAGAATACTCATGGGAATTCCTTTTTTATCCCAAAGAATTTAACAAACCTTTAATTTAGAATCAATTAGAACTTAATAATATAACAAACAATTGATGTGAGTTGTTAAATGTCATTTCAAGGTCATTCATGCTGTATGAACAAGATGTGCATTTGTTCCTCATCATTAGTGAGAGATGGGGCAGCCTGGGATTGAACCAGGGACCAACGGGTTATGAGTCCGCCGCTCTAACCACTGAGCTACTGCCCCACGAGTGGAAAAAGAATCATACTCAAGTACGTTTCATCAGGCAATGTAAAAAAATTTTTGGATTATATAAGCCAGTCAGCTATAGAGACGTAAAGGGGGACCCTGCTTGGGCGGCCTTCCTATAAGGAGAGAGATGTCTCGTAGCTTTGCTATTATTGCCAGTCTTTGCGCCTTAAGTCTTTGGGCCACAGACTCTCAAGGGCCCGTTGAAGACGACGATGACGAAGTGATCGCTAGGATCGATCCGGAGCTGTCTGTCATTAAACGAGGCGATAGTCTGCCGGTTGAGACTTTCGAGCATGCGACCGATCCTTATCTCGAAGGGTATATCCAAGCGCTCATCGATGCGAACTATTACGAATATAGCGTTATCGTTGTTGTTAAAGATCATAAAGTTACGCTCTACAATCTTCCAAAGAACGATCTGGTTGCCAAGAGTATTATCTCGTATGTCCAGGATCTGCCGGGAGTGATTTCCGTTGAGGCTAAAGAGGCCATGACGAAAAAAGAAAGTCAAACGAGAAAAGGGTATACGGAAGCTCCGAGAGTCTCAGGAGTCTGGTTTCCTCAGGCGACGGTCTTATTTTTGCCTCTGATTGCAGCACCTAGAGAGCCGATGTATGCGGTGAATTGGAGAGTCGGGGATTGGGTTGTAGGAAAAAATGCTATTGCTGTAGCTCTTGGCGATGATTTTCCGATTTTTAGATGGCATGATGTTTTTTGCTGGCACGGAGATTTGCAGATCGGCATCCAAGCCGGGGTTTGGACGACATTTAATTTTAGTCATGTTCCTAATAGGAAGGATAATGCTTGCGAACTGATGAATACCGACTATTTAGTCGGGATTCCACTGACCTATGCGTTTGATAAATGGTCTTTCCGAGCTAGAATTTACCACATCTCAGGACACCTTGGCGATGAAGTTCTTTGCAACAGAGATAAGCTTAGATTAGACAGAAGAAACCCGAGCTTTGAAGCGATCGATATTATTACTTCTTATCAGTTTTCCAGCGCTTTAAGACTCTATGGCGGACCTGGAGTTGCGTTTCACAGCGACCGGTCGTTTCCACTGAAGCGGCTTTATGCGATCTACGGGATGGAAGTCAGGCTATTTGGACAAAAACTTAATTATCACAGACTTTTTGGAACGCCATTTTTTGCAGCGAATATGGAAAACTGGCAGCAGCAGCATTGGAACTTGAACTTAACCCTAAAGCTCGGTTATGAGTTCTCTAAACTCCAAGGTGTCGGCCGTAAAATGCGCCTCTATATTCAATACTATCAAGGCTACTCTTACGAAGGGCAATTTTTTAACTATCGTGTCAGATTCGGAGAACTCGGCTTCTCCTGGGGTTTCTAGGGGGATTCTAATGAACGAAATACTAACCTACGACTTTTCTCAAGATGGATTTATAGAAAGAGACTCTCACATGTTTTTGATCGAGGGGACGTGGAGCTATCACCATCATGAGCTGGACTTCCGCTCCTGTGAGCAAGAATTCAAATCACAAACCCATCCTCATAGATCGGACCATTAATCCCGATCTTGAGCATTCCGCTAAAGAACTGCTTGTAGATTTTTAGACCTTGTGCGGCATTCTGCACACAAAAGAAGCAATTGCTGACCCATTCTGATCCTGTGATCGTCCCTGTCTCTAAGTTGCACTTGAACCTGGAAGACAGCTTCTTTTTCCAATACTCAGGATTTCCAAAAAGGAGCACAGGTGTTGGTGCTGCCGCACCGACTTTTCTACGGACTTCTTCTAAACAGTATTCAAAATCGGTTCCGATGCCGCCCATGAGGAAGATGGGAAAGTCAAGATTGAACTCCGCCTGTCTTTCGACAAGCTTGTCCAACCGATAGGTCATTTTCGCATCGATATACGGATTTTGTTTTTGCTCATTGATAACAGCGCCTTTTTCTCCGCGGAAGTCCATGATGTTAGCACACGAGAGGATGCCGACGGTTTTAGCAACGCGGTTGCCAAGCCCCATGCTGCCAGGCCCTCCACCGGTCACTAAAGCAATTGGAGTCTCGCTATTGAGCAGAGGATGGTTCATCTCTTGGGAGAGCTGAACAAGGCCCTGCAAAAGCTCGGTGAGCTCTTTTTCAAAAGAGCCTTCAGTGAGATTAGAGCCATAGATGCCAAAAAGTGTCGACTTCAAAAAGGTTTCGACGAATTCCTTAGGGACAAACATTCCTGAATCTTTATGCGGCTTTGGAAAGTACTGCAGGATCTTGCGGCTGGCTTGATCGACCCAGTAGGTCGGAATTCCAAATTTAGCCAAATCTAAGAGAACGGAACGGTCTTCATGCGAAAAATAATCGCCGTAGGTCCGTGAAGGATATTTAAAGTAGATGCCTTTGAGATTCCGATGGATCTGATCGCTGAGAAGCATCTGCTTCAAAAGAGGAGAGGGGAAATACCGTGAGAGAAGGATTCCTTCGCTGGTAATGAGGCCGTCTTCGATGGCCCTTAGGAAAGGATATGACGGTTGTTGGTGGATGTATTTTTCTACAGCAGCTGCTTGACGGTCAGGATTAACAATGCCTGGAAACTCGCTCATTCGGGGCTCTCGGGAGATCCAATCAGACGGCTTGAGTTTTAAGAGTTGCTCACCCTTGACTACAAAAACAGCGGCTAGATGATGGAGAGGAGCTGGAGCTGTGTCAAACGCCTGGAAGACGACTTCGGGATTTTCTAGGCAGCTTTGGAGCTGATCTCGGTCGCCAAAGAAAACGTGTTCGCGATGCGGCTCTAGGGTATAGAACTCTAGAGGGATATCATTGAGTTCTTTTTTAGATTCTCCATAGAGCTCGTAGATATTGCCGGAGGCTTTGGTATCGGGTTGTAGGACTGAAGCTGACGTATGGTGGACGCCTTCCGGGAGAAGTTCTTCGACCACGCGGCCAAACACTGTGCGGATGTGCAAGGGGAGCGTTCTCACGAGGAGGATCTCATCTTTTTTAACTAATCGGGAAGCTCCAGGTTTCCAGATTTGCTGGAGCTGAAGGAGCAGGCGGGTTTTGATGTGAGGAGTATGGAGCGTTTTTGCAAGGAGTGGAAGAAATCCTGCTGTGCTTTCATCGTAAGAGACAGCGCCATCGAGCAGGCTTAAAAAAGCAACGGTTCTTCCTTCGATTTTTTCTAAGATGAGTTCGTTGCCGCCTTGAAGACCGCCTAAGGAAAGCAGGGGAGAGCCATTTCGATCAGCACGACCAAACATCCGAGAGAGATATTCAGGATCGCGGACGCGTCTGCGGTCGTCTGCGGCAAATAGTTTGCCGATGTAGGCTCCGGGAGTGATGAGAGGAAGCATGAGCGTAGCGATTGATCCGATCGCTTCGAGTTGAAGAGAGATCCGGGCAGTGTGGTTTTTGCTATCTAGCTCAAGGGACTGAAGAGTGGCATTGAGTCCAAGTTGAGCAAGAGTGCTTTTAAAATTAAAAATAACGAGCTTGAGGTCGATTTTAAAGCCGACAAAGGCAGGCGAGATGTTCTCGATGACGACTTCAGCAATCGATTTCGTCGAAGAAATGTTTTTGATTGTTGTGATCTTGCCGTCGGGAGTGACAAGGTCAAAGTGGTCGGAAAAAAGATAACTTTCCATGACCATTATCCTAGAGGAGAAAGCTCAACTTGTCAAATCTATTGGGTTTTGTGATATACTCAGTTGCTTATGAAATCTAGATCTCTTGGAACACATGATGGGAGTTTCCATGCCGATGAAGTGACGGCATGTGCTCTACTGCTAGCTTTTGATCTCGTCGACCGGGATAAAATCACCCGGACAAGGGATCTTGCGATTCTCGATACCTGCGAGTATGTCTGTGATGTTGGCGGCATTTATGAACCTGCGGATAAACGGTTTGATCATCATCAAGTCGGCTATCAAGGCGAATTTGCCAGCGCTGG
>CAZFXE010000099.1:2510-5261 GCA_964522945.1 uncultured bacterium | reverse complement strand
CAAAACCTTCTTCGGCAATCGGGGGGTCTATCACGCGCTCAGGGCCCCACTTATCGAGCATCCCTTTAGTGACTTTATAAGCGCCGTTGTATTCAGCGACTTCTTCTCCCATAATAAAGACGCGGGAGTCGCGGGCCATTTCTTCATCCATGGCTTGGCGGAGGGCTTCACGCATTTCGACAGTTTGAGTTTTCATGGTGCGAACACGTCCTCCCCTAAGGTAATCGGATCAGGCCAAGGGCTTTCATCGGCGAATTTCATGGCAGCAACAACGAGCTCTTTTTGTTCTTTATCCATTTTTTCGTATTCGGCTTCTGTGATCATGCCATTATCGGAAAGAGTTTTGTAAAACGTTAAGATTGGATCTTTTTCCATGCATTTTGTGAGATCTTCTTTAGAACGGTAAACGCCAGGATCGGAAATCGAGTGGCCCCGGAAACGCTCTGTTATGACTTCAACGAGTACAGGACGGGAAGTTTTTTTCGTCTCTTCAAAAATATGAGAAAAACCAGCGTAGCAATTGAAAAAATCCATGCCGTCTAGTGTGTAGCCTTTCATGTCATAGGCTGGCGCTTGTTTTTCTGCAATCGGCTGAGCGCAGATCGCACGGTTCACCGCTGTTCCCATGCCCCATTGGTTATTTTCAATGACATAGATGCAAGGAAGATCCCATAAAGAAGCGATGTTGAGAGATTCGTGAAGAGAGCCTTGAGCAACAGCGCCCTCCCCCATAAAACAGACAGAAACGCCGTCTTGTTTGAGATATTTCATTGAAAAGGCAGCTCCGGTGGCAATTGGGACTTGTCCGGTGACGATTCCAAATCCTCCAAGCAACCGCTCGGTATAAAAGTGCATCGAGCCGCCACGGCCTTTAGCATTGCCAGTTACGCGGCCATAGAGTTCGGCCATAAGTTCGTTAGGAGTCGCATCTAAAAGAAGAGCGAGTGCATGGCACCGATAGGAAGTGGCCCACCACTGTTTTTTACCCATGACACAGACAGCAGCTGTTTGGATCGGCTCTTGCCCCATATAAGAGTGGAAGAACCCTCCGACTTTACCTTGGAGATAAGCTGACTCTGCGCGGATTTCGAAGTTGCGGATCAAGAGCATCTGCTTTAAGCACTGCAAAAGGGTCTCTTTTCCGATTTTTTTGATGAGGCTCTTCGTGTCGCTGGGGAAAAAATGGTACTCTATCGGTCCTTGTTTCATCATCTCCTAAACGTAGTGCATTTGTGTAAAAAAATCATTTAAAAAACATTCGGCATAGGGCTGGTCTTCATAGGCCCAGGAAGCGCATGAGGATTGTTCGTTACAGGAACAGTCAGTGTCGCAGTATCTTCTGGACCTGCTTCGTAACACCCAGTCAAAGCACAGCTAATCACTAAAAATACAATTATTTCTTTCCACATAAGGGAGGAAGTATACCCGAATCTCGATTTTTTGGATATTTACCTAGATAATTTTTTACTTTTGCTATGGGCTGTCATCTTCTTTTTTGGATGCATTGTCACATAAGAACTTAGGGGAATGCAGCAGCGGAGCTTGATGGTATGAAATTGTCCTTTATAAGCAGAAGCGATAGCCGCATTTTGTAGAACAAGAGCATTTTCTTGATGGTTATTAGAAGCTTCATAGGTGAAATTAAACGATCCTGTCCAGACTTTATCTGTGAAAACACAAAATTTATTATGCATTAAAGGCCGATGAGCAGCCTTTGAACGATGGGGATTCCACACAAAAACTGGAATGCCGGCTTCGACAAGCTTTTCGAGTGAAGATTTAAATTTCACAGAAAATCGATCGACGATCACCTCGACTTCGACTCCCCTTTTCTTCGCTTCCACTAGGGCATTGGCAACATGTCTATGTGTAAACGTGTAAATGCAGATATGGATGCTTTTGGTTTCTTTTTCGATCTGTTCGATCAATCGTTTGTCAAGTTGATCTTCAGGTGAAAAATAAACTGTCGCATGGGATGTCACCGCTGACCCCCATAGAGGAGCTGCAGTTAAACCGATAAGAAAAAATAGGAGTTGAAAGATTACCATGGTTCTAGCGTAATATGAGTGAAACTATGCCATCTAATACAATTTATTACGATACTGAAACAACAGGTGTCAGACCTGAAAAAGACCGGATTATTGAAATCGCGGCTTACGACCCTGACCGGGATATTTCTTTTGTGCAATTTGTCAATCCCGGCTGTCCGATCCCTGCGGAATCGACTGCGATTACCGGTATCACCGATGAGATGGTCTCGCTTGCTCCGAATTTTGAAGTCGTGGGCAAAAATTTCATGGAGTTTTGCGGACCCGATGCGATCTTGATCGCTCACAATAACGAACGGTTCGACAAGATGTTTCTCGAAGCTGAAGCTTCTCGCAATAATCTCGTTTTCCCTACTTGGAGATACCTCGACACCTTGAAATGGTCTCGCAAATACCGCACCGACCTTCCGAGCCATGCTCTGCAATCTCTTCGCGAAGTCTACGGATTCGAGGCCAATCAAGCCCACCGAGCGCTTGATGACGTGATGATGCTCTACAAGATCTTTTCGCTAATGATCGATGATCTCCCCATGGAGACTGTCTTTGCGCTTCTGTCTCAACAGAGCGATGCCAATCGGATGCCTTTTGGCAAATACCAAGGACGGATGCTCTCTGAAGTCCCGCCTGACTATTTCGCCTGGCTCAAAAACAGCGGAGCGCTCGACAAATCTGACAATAAAGACCTCAAAGATGCCATCTTGAA
>CAZFXE010000099.1:0-2410 GCA_964522945.1 uncultured bacterium | reverse complement strand
CCAAGCATCATTGGCCAGGTGCAGTGTTGATCTGCCGGCAAAGAAATTGAATACAGTCAAAGCTGCAATGATCCGAGGAGCTTTACGCGTGTAGACAACGTGGATTAGGGCTGCAGCTGCAAAGATATTGACTGAGACGTTGAAAAGATGTCGAGGATGCCAAGGATTAATCTCAAAGATCGTATTTTGGCCAAAGATTTTTGTCAGGGTTTCTGGGGTCGCTACTTGGTGCAAAGCCCATTCACAGATTTCAAGCCCTGGACGGCTTGCAATTCCATTTAAAATAATGGAAGTCTGCAGAAAAAGGACCGTTTTCTCTGTGTCCTTCCACTTGACGGCCATTTCATAGAGCGTATAGATCGCTCCGGAAAACGAGATGGCTCCAATGGCATTTTTAATCCCATTTTTAACAGGCGGAGAATTGAGAAAATGAACGGTCATGGAGTTGGAACCTCTGCAGGCTCTTTTTCAGTTCGATAAAGAGTTTCCCACATGAGCCGGAATTGATCACAGCTTTGGAGAAGCTCGGCTTTAGAGCCTTCTGCGATCTTCTCACCGCGGTCGATGTAGATGATTCGATCAGCATGCTCAATAGTTCCAAGGCGGTGGGCGATGATCACCTGCGTGACTTGTCCGTGGAGGGCAGCTACTGCAGAATGGATCTTGTTTTCGCTGATCGCATCGAGGGATGATGTCGCTTCATCTAGAACAAGAACCGGAGCGTTTTTAACAAGAGCTCTTGCAATCGCAAGGCGTTGCTGCTGGCCGCCGGAGAGATTTTGTCCAGCTTCAGCAAGCATTGAATCGTATTTTTGTGGCTGGCGGATAATAAATTCGTCAGCATGGGCCCGTTTGGCTGCTGTATAGATGTCTTCACGGGTGAAGTTGCGGCCAAAGGCGATATTGGCAGCAATCGTGTCGTAGAAAAGAAAAGGTTTTTGAGAAACAAAGGCAATCTGGTCGCGGAGTGATCTTTGAGTGTATGCATTGACTGGTTTTCCATCGATCCGGATCTCGCCTTGCTGAACTTCATAAAGACGAGGAAGCAGTTGAACAATGGTGGATTTACCAGAGCCTGTTGGACCAACAATAGCGACGGTCTCGCCTTTTAGAATTGTGAAACTGACATCTTTAAGAATCCATTCGTCTTGATAGCGGAACCAGACATGATCAAATTCAATTTTCTCTTTAAATTCAGTGAGCTGGATCGCATCTTTTTTGTCTTCGATTTCAGGCCTTAAATTAAGAACATCGAACATCCGTTCTGCAGCGACAACGCCCCGTTGGATATTAGCATTTTCATCTGCAAATTTCTTAATGGCTTCGTAGGAGAGCTGTAAAAGCCCGCAGAAAACGATGAGTTCAGAGACGGTCAATTTTAAAGTTAAAAGCCCATAGAGGACGACGCTGGCTAAGCAAAGCGTTGTCATCATGTGTAAAATCGGACGAGTCAAGAGGCCGTATTTAGCGGCTTTGCTCTCGAGGACTGCCATCCGGTCGTTTTGTTGTTTTTATTTTTTTAAAAAAAAAGCCTCCAAAGCAAAGATATTTACAGTCTGGCTTGCGGCGAAAAAATACAACAAAACAGAGGCAAATTTCTCTTGGTTGGACTGGAGTTGACGGGAGGCTCTTTTGACTCTTTTGGCTAAGAATGTAATCGGCAGAACAATCATCGGAATCCCGAAAAAGATCACCATGGAGAGCTGCCAGGAGATATAGAAGCAAAGGATCAGCGTGAGGATAATGGTAAACGGCGTATGGAGATAGTTCGTTAGAATCGAGTTGATCGACGTGGCGATTTGTCCGGCATCTCCTACAACGCGCGAGGAAAGGCTTCCAATATTGTGCTTTTGATAAAAGCTCATTGGGAGCGTTTGGATATGCTCAAAATACTGCAGGCGCAAATCCCGGCTGACGCGGATCGCCATCAGCTGCGTCATGAAACGGCTCCAGAAAAGGCAGATTGCTTTAAAGACCGCAACACTGACTAAAATTCCGATGAGAACGCGCAGGCTTGAGACGTTGACCATTTGCTGTTGGACCCGTTCGATGATCCACTGAAGAGGATTTGTGGTTTTATGCGAACCGATCAGCTCTAAAGTCGGAGCTTCTAAAGGCTGTCCTGACATGAGCTGGCTGAGAGTATCAGCGTTGATTAAAACACCCAGAGCAGAAATTTCCAGAGCATTAGAGATGGTGAGCAGTCCCAGCGCTAAAAAGCTAAATAAAAGTAGAGAAAGATGTTTACGATTGCGTAAAGCGGCTTTTAAAAGAAGAAGCATAATACGGCTATTCTAGTGAATATCCGGCTTCTCTTCTACCTTAAATTTGCCCATTTTACGAAATTTTTGATAACGCTGTTCGATCAGCGTTTCAAGAGGAATGCTTTTTAAAACACTCCATTGAGAAA
>CAZFXE010000098.1:0-5333 GCA_964522945.1 uncultured bacterium | reverse complement strand
TGTATTCTTTTCCCTCTGAGCGGGCCTTGCCGGCCTCGCGGGCTCCAACGCGGCCGTTGTAAGTGACCATGTCGTTGAATGAGACGACTTCTGCGCGGATAAATCCTTTTTGGATATCGGTATGGATCTTGCCTGCGGCTTCTTGAGCGTTGGCGCCTTTTGGAACGGGCCAAGCACGGGTTTCGATTTCGCCGGTGGTGATGTAGGTGATGAGATCGAGTGTTGCAAACGCAGCTTTAATGAGGCGGTCAAGGCCGGTCTCTTGGAGGCCGAGGCTTTGGAGGAATTCTTGGGCTTCGGAAGGGGAGAGCTGTGCGAGTTCTTCTTCGAGCTTGGCGCAGATCGGGATGACAGAGTTGCCTTCTTTTTCAGCGAAGTCACGGACTTTTTTCACGAGGGCATTTTCAAGAGATGGGAGAGACTCTTCATTGACGTTTGCGACGTAGAGGACTTTTTTATTTGTGAGGAAGGGGTACTGGGCAAGATGGGATTTTTCTTCTGCAGTAGCTGGCATTGATCGGAGAGATTTATTTTGATTGAGGTGGGCGATGGCTTTTTGGAGCGTATCGTAAACGGGCTGGAACTCTTTTTTGGATTTAAGCTGTTTTTCGAGTTTTTGAGCGATATTTTCGATCATTTGAAGATCGGCTAAGATCAGTTCAAGGTTGATGACTTCGATATCGTCGATCGGATCGACTTTTCCAGAGACGTGGATCACATCGCCTTCTTCGAAGCAGCGGACGACATGAATGATCGCATCTGTTTCGCGGATGTTCGTGAGGAATTTATTCCCGAGGCCTTCTCCTTCAGAGGCGCCTTTGACAAGACCTGCGATATCAACGAAAGTAACAGGGGCGGGAACGAGTTTATTGCTGCCGGAGATATCGGAGAGGATTTGGAGGCGGGGATCGTTGACTTCAACAATGCCGACATTGGGATCGATGGTGCAGAAAGGATAGTTGGCAACAGCTGCTGCAGCTTTCCTAGTTAGTGCATTAAAAAGAGTCGATTTTCCGACGTTGGGGAGTCCGACGATACCGCATGCAAGTCCTGTCATATTAAAATCTCCTACCGAGCAAACGAAAGGCTTGCTCAAAATTTCCACTGTTTATGAATTCTCGTATTTTTTTTGAGGAAACTATCTCGCCTTCAAAGAGGAATTTAGGCAGGTAGATGGCTTCAAAATTGAGTTCTTTGGCAAGGGCCTCGATGTTTTCTTGGGTTCCTTGTGCTTGGTTGCCAAGAGCTGAGCCTTCTCCGAGGATGAGATGTGTAAAGGGAAGGCGCTGATGGACCTGTTTTAAAAAGGTGTCGTAGGAAACAGAAGAGAGTTCTTGAGTGAAGGGAAGGATAAGTGTAATGTCGATGCCGCTCGTTTCTAGGCGTCGAATTTTTTGATCGAGAGAGTCGATCATCGGAGGAGTAGCATCAGGACGAAGGACTTCTGCGGGGTGATTGGAAAAGGTCAGGACAGCTGCAGTGCCGTATTTTTTGAGCTGTTGGAAAAGATGTTGGTGGCCGAGATGAACGCCATCGAAAGAGCCGATGGTGAGTGCGATCGGTCCTGAAATTGGGGGGATCTCTTCTAATTTTTCAACAATGATCATAGAGATGGATCCCGTTGATAGAGTCTTTGATATGAAAGTTACCTGAACGAAGACGGCGGAGTTCAGAGAGGTGTGCGCCGCAGCCGAGAAGATTGCCGAGGTCATGAGCGATTGAACGGACGTAGGTGCCTTTAGAGCAGGCGACGTTGAGGGAGAGGTAAGGGTAGGTGTAGTCTAAAAGAGTTGTCTTGATGGTCACAGGGACTTGTTTTCGTTCGATCTCGATTCCTTTACGGGCTAGTTCATACAGTTTTTTGCCGTCGACTTTTTTTGCGGAGTACATCGGAGGGGTTTGGAGGACGGTGCCTTGGAAGGAGAGGAGATTTTTTTCGATGTCGGCAAGGGTCGGGATGAGGGAAGAGGTTGCTGTTGTTTGTCCATCGCAGTCATAAGAGTCTGTGGAGACTCCAAGGAGCATTTTACATTCGTATTCTTTGTCTTGGCAGAGATAGTCTTGAGAAAGGCGTGTAAAATTTTTGCCGACGAGCATGACCATGAGGCCGGTAGCAAAAGGATCTAGAGTCCCTGCGTGACCGATTTTCTCAATACGAGTGAGACGGCGAAGCGCTGTGACTAAACTGAACGAAGTCTTGCCTCGTGGTTTATCAACAAGCAAAACGCCTTCACTGATCTTCGTCTGTAGGATGGGGACGTTTGGATTGTTCATCGTGGATTTTTTCAAGGAGGTTGTGAATGCGGAGTTCATCTTCCAAAGTGTCATCGAGATGGAAGGTAAGATGGGGGAAATAACGCATCACAACTTTTTTTGCGGCTTGCGTTGATATGTAGCCAGCAGACGCCTGCAGAGCTCTTAGGGTTTGTTTTTTTTCAATATCAGAACCGACCATGCTGAAGTAGACTTTTGCATAGTGGAGGTCCTTGGTAATATCAACTTTTTTAATTGTGACAAGGGTACTGACTTTAGGATTGCGGACATCTCGCATTATCACTTCAGCAATGACTTCTCTAAGGAGTGAGTTGAGGCGGTCGACGCGTTGTTTTACCATAGTTATAGTTCTGGGGTGTAGTAGGTGACGTCGTAAGCCTGCAGAATGTCTCCCGCTTTACAGTCGGTGAAGCCTTGGAGGAGGATACCGCATTCTTGGCCTTTGGAGACTTCTCGGACGTCTTCTTTGACGCGTTTAATGGAGGCAACAGGCCCTTTCCAGATGACTTCTTTATCACGGACAACGCGGATATGGCTGTTTCTGCGGATGATTCCATCAGAAACTTGACATCCGGCAATATTGCCAAGGTGTGAAGATTTGAAGATCGCTTTGACTTCGGCTTCACCAATGTCATGCTCTTGGGCGATCTTATCGAGGAGTCCGACCATGAGCTCTTTCACATCATCGACTGCGTGGTAGATGATGTCGTGGAGGCGGACTTTGACTTTAAGCTGCTTAATAAGCGACTCAGCGTGGCTTTCGACTTGCGTATGGAAGCCGATCAGCGTGCCTTTTGAAGCATAGGCGAGTTGTATGTCGGATTCTGAAATTTCGCCGACTGCTGCTGAAATGACATTGATCTCAGCTTTTGTCGAGGCGATTTTTTCAAGAGAGTGTTTGAGAGCCTCCAAAGATCCTTGTACGTCAGCGCGGAGGATAAGAGTGAGGACTTTTTTAACTTGTTTCTCCATCGTCTGGGCAAGGAGGTTTTCAAGGCCACCGCGTTTGACTTGGAGAGCTGTATGTTTTTTCTTGAGGAGTCTTTCTTCAGAAACTTCGCTCGCTTCTTTTTCATCTTTGACAACGATGAAATCGCTTCCGGCTTCAGGAAGGCCAGATAGTCCTGTGAGTTTGACAGGAGAAGAAGGGCCGGCGATAGTAAGAGGTTTATTGAATTCGTTCTGCATCGTTTTAACACGTCCCCAATGGGAGGCAAAGACGACTGCATCGCCGATACGGAGTGTTCCGTTTTGGACGAGAACTGTTGTCACAGCTCCGAGGCCTTTATGCATCTCAGATTCGATGACGGTTCCACGGGCACGGGCATTCGGGTTGGCTTTGAGTTCAAGAATTTCAGCTTGCAATGCTAGCATCTCAAGAAGTTCTTTGATGCCTTCGCCGGTGACAGCAGAGCAGTTGATAGTGATGGTCTGTCCGCCCCAGGCTTCTGGAAGAAGATTGACTTCAGAGAGCTGACGGAAGACGTTTTCGGAGTTAAAGTTGGGTTTATCGCACTTGTTAATCGCAACGACGATTGGGACATTGGCTGTGCGGGCTTGTTCGATCGCTTCCATCGTTTGAGCACGCAGGCCTTCATCTCCAGCAACGACCAGAACGACGATGTCAGTGACATCGGCGCCTCTAGCGCGCATCGCAGAAAACGCTTCGTGGCCAGGAGTATCTAAAATAGTGATATCTCCGACGGCGGTATGGGCTTTAAAAGCTCCGATATGCTGAGTGATCGCTCCGGCTTCACCGCCTGCAACGTTAGCTTTACGGATGGTGTCGATCAGGCTTGTTTTGCCGTGGTCAACGTGGCCCATAAAGGTCACAACTGGGCTGCGGAGGACGAGCTGGTCAGGAGGAGTTTCGGAGACTTCTTGTTTAATTGTCTTATCGGTGATTTTGAGACGTTCTTCTTCGCTGGTATCGATGGTGATTTCGCAATCAAAATCGTGTCCGAGAAGTTGGATCGTTGTTTCATCATCGATGAAATCATTGAGTGTAATGACAACGCCTTTCATGAAGAGGTTAGAGAGGAGCTGAGAGGCTTTGAGTTTCATCTCGACCGCGAGGTCTTTGATGGTAATCGGCACTCGGACTTTTAAAGATTTAGGACGGACAATGAGTTCTTCGGCTGAAGATGACATTCGTCTATGGCCGCGGCCTTTGCGTGGGCGCCAGCCTTCATCGTTTTCATCGCGGAGGCCTTGTTTATCGCGGGAGTCAAAAGCGCGATAGACTTCTGGCTTTTTATGAGCCTTAATATCTTTGACGTCTTTGAATTTTCTTGCTGCTTCTTCTTCGCGAGATTTTGCAGGAGCATGTTCACGGGATGATGGTTTTGCACCAGCACGAGAATCCATTGGAGGTAGTGGTCGTCGTCCAAATCCACCTGCTCCGCCTGCACCAGGAGGTCTTCCTGTTGTGTAAGGCCTGTATCCGCCGCCGGGAGCTCCACCAGGTGGTCTCGGGCGATAGCCGCCAGCGCCCGGTTGATAAGGAGGGGAGCCGGGAGGTCTTGGTTTATATCCTTCTGGAACGCCTGCTGAAGCAGCAGGTTTTGGCCGGTATCCGCCACTGCCGTGATAGCCGCCGGTCTGAGGCGCGCCGCCTGGAGCTCCACCCGGAGCGCCAACTTGTCGCGGTTGATACGCTGGACGGGGTCCATCGGAAAATGTACGAGGTGATCCGCCAGGACGATATCCGGAAGGTTTATAAGCTGGACGCTGCTCGGAGGGTTTATGAACAGGGCGATCTAGACGTGGGCCGAGAGGTCTTTCAGGTGGTCTTTCTGCTTCTTTTTCAGGAGCAGGAGTTTCCTTTTCAAAAGTCTCTTGAGGGATTTCTTTAGGGGCAGGAGGCTCTGGAGGAGTTACAGGGGCAGCAACGATCGGCTCTTCGTTTTTTTCACGAGGAGCTTTTCCTTTAGAAGTCCCTTTAGGTGGCTGCGACGCAACCTTGGGTTCTTTCAGGGGTTCTTTCTGGGCCTCTTTAGGCTCTGGCTTTTTAAACTTTTTTAAAGCTTCAGCCAGCTGCGCGTTTTTAACTGTAATCT
>CAZFXE010000097.1:0-5388 GCA_964522945.1 uncultured bacterium | reverse complement strand
AAACCCTATCCGAAGCAAGAGTACCAAGTTTGTTCTCCGCAGTTGCTTGGTGCAAGACCGCTCGAGAGCTTTGGCGACAAGGCCCCTAGAGGAATGATTGCTCACGACAAAATCCGGCTTATCGCTTTCCCGAATTTTCTATCAAAATCAGCCTGTTCCCTCAATAGGAACAGGCTCATTTTCAAACTTTAGAAATCAAATCTGAAATCAATCGTCAATCCCTGAAGACCTAAATCTCCTGCGGCACGGCTGTAATTCACTAAACCACGTGATGATGTCTCATTTCGGAGCATTTGGTTCTGCTTCCACCAGTATTGGAATTCATAACCGACTCGGAGTCCAAAATGGCAGCGATTGCAGTTAAAGCTAGTATCCCAACTCATTCCGAACATCGCCTGCAGCATCGGCACCATTAAATTACGGTCTAATCCAGAAGGAGTAAAACCGGTCTCTGAGTGCTTAACATCAAAGTGGCCGTACATTAGGGCACCGGCAAAATCACCAAAGAAGTCAAAATGGTGCGTCCCTAGAACGGCAAAGTTCCACGCGGAGTTAAAACCACCGGAAGCTCCTACGCCCCAAAAGTTATTTTTGGTTGTAGAACTATACGTACTGGTCGCTTTTGTGAAGTTTTCTCTCACATGCTGGCTGATCCAACCGCCTTTAAGTCCGATATGCGGACGTAAAGAGAGGTGCTTGCTCACATAAAAAGGACGTCCGAGTTCCCAATCAAGCATTGAATAATGGATCTTCCAATTGATCGATCCTTGTGTAAAGGGAGAAGCTAGACCAAAAAGGTCTGAACCAACCTGAGCCCCTTTTGTCCCCAAAGAATTAGAATTCCTTGTTCGGAACCATGTGTAATAAACATTGGTGTCCCACTGATCATAGTCCATATTCGCCCCGATTCCAGCGCGGAAGCCCCAGCCCCATTTAAAGTTTAATGAGTGATTCGGCCCTGAAATGACAGAGCTTGTGGTATCGATATTTTTAAACGCCCAGTCCGAATTGTCGACATCGGCATGCCAGTAGAGTGCATCTGCAAAGATGTACCAGCCGTTTTCGCTCAAGGGAGCCGCTGAACAAAGGGTATTGTTACAGACAGGCACTGGGGGGCAAGGCTTTTTGCAAACAGGTGGCTTAGGCTTGCACGGCTCTGGTGGAGGAGGTTTACAAGGTTGTGGAGGTGGTGGGGTGTTGCATGGTTTAGAACAGCTGTCGCTGATCATTTGTGATTCTTCTACCGCAATAATATCATCTGCCGTTACAAACGCTGTTAAAGCCGTAAAGCTTAGTAAAACTATTTTATTCATAGTTTATTTCTCCTATTTATAATTCTCTAATTAACACAATTATATAGATATTACAATATATTATTTTTAACAACTAAGAATAAGATGGTTATGTGAAAATAGAATATGAATTAATTAGTGAACGTTTTAATTAAACCACTAAAATTGATTCTAATATGGGGTGTCTATATATAAGGGGAGAAATGAACTATAGAGCTTAGAAACAACTCAGCCCATCCCCTCCACCTCAGTACCCAGACTGAAGTGAAGAAAGATGGGCTGAATATTAAAACTTCTAAATTAAGATCTTAGAAGTCGAAACGTACATCAATAGTCAGACCTTGCAGTGCAAGATCACCCGTTGTGCGAGCGTATCTTGGTGTTCCACCAGTAGCTGCTATACCAGGAGTACCAAAGAAGAACCTTTGATTCTGTCTGAACCAATATTGCAGTTCATATCCTGCGCGGATGCCAAGGTGCATCTTGTCGCAGTCAAAGCACCAGTCAAACGCCAATCCCATAATTCCAGTTAATACTGGAACCATCAGATTGCGGTTCAGTCCTGACAAGTTCAACCCACCAATGGCTACACCAGCAGCAGTTGCACCTGACTCAGAATGGCTGTTCTTAAAGTGACCATACATCAGAGCACCGGATACATCTCCGAAGATGCTGAACATTGGTCTGTCTCTAACTTCGCCTTTCGGACCCATTGTGTTAGCGCAACCGAAATACCAGTTGGAGTTAACACCGGCAGAAGGACCGACAGCCCACGACTTAGTTCTGTCGCTGCTGTTATAAGTCGCAATTGGACTTCCTGCTCGAGCAGTGAATGACTCACTTTCTGACAACTTGATCCAAGCACCTTTAACGCCAACGTGTGGACGGAGAGAAATAGAATTGCTGATATAGAACGAGCGTCCTAATTCCCAATCCAATACGTTAAATTTCAGTTTCGCCGTAGCTGATCCTGATGTAACTGCAAGAGGAATTATAGGAGAATCAGTATTAAGGCTTAAAGCTGCTCCACCAGTAGGCACAGTGAAACTTGTGCTGCTTGTAGAACCGTTTGAAGCTGCATTGTTACGGAACCATGTATAGTAGATATCTGTATCCCACTGATCATGATCGAACTCATAACCGAGACCTACACGGAAACCCCAGTTCCATTTGAAGGCCAATTCTTGGTTTTGTTCTGATGCAGGTGCACTTACTATAGTAGCTGGATTAACAACTGCCCACTCAGCATTGGTTACATCTGCATGCCAATAGAGAGCATCAGCAAAAAGATAGAGACCGATGTCGTCGCATGGACGAGAAGAAGTGAGCACGACTGGTGCTATTCCTTTTCGTACGCATGGTACACATGGTTTTGGTTTTGGTTTGCATTCTACTGGTTTTGGTTTACATTCTACTGGTTTTGGTTTGCAATCGGAATCCATTCTTCCTGCAACCAAATTGTCATCTGCGAGCAATGTAGAGGAGTTTGTGTCTCCATCTGCAAATGCACAGGCGGTTAATGCGAGCATACTAAATAACAAATTCTTGTTCATGCGCTACTCCTTCTTGGTTTGAAATAGTCATATCTCTCCCTTTTACCAAAGGATGTGCCTTATCGTAAACAACCTTTTTCAATTTTGTCGAAACTTTTGTGTAAATTGTGGTGGTCGAAAGTGATGAATGTCCCAATAGAATTTGGATAGTTTTTAGGTCCATACCTTTTTCTAACCAATGTGTTGCAATTGTGTGTCGAATTGTGTGCGGAGTGGCCTTTGAAGCCAGTCCAGACTGCTTTAAAAAGGTCTGAAAATTTCGATCCACTGATCGAACTGACAAACGGTCTCCCCACTTATTTAAAAAAATCGCGTCGTGGTTTTTTTGTGGTTGGGTGTGTTCGGTATCTAAGTTGCGTTCTGGATGATTGAGATAGCTATTGATCCACTTTGCTGCATTCTTTGTTATCGGAATGACGCGCTCTTTTTTTCCTTTTCCTTTGACACGCAGCGTGAGATTCGTTGCATCGAAATCAGCTCTGCTCAGTCCGACAAGCTCGCTGATACGAAGGCCTGAACTATAAAAGAGTTCCATGATTGTGCGATCGCGAAAACCTAAATATGTCTGTGTATCGGGCTGCTGAAATAACCGATCGATCTCTTCTATTGTCAAAGGCGATGGAATCGTTTTCTCTAATTTAGGTGCATCGATCTCTTCTAAAGGATTATGTGTGATAGCCCCCTCCTTAAGGAGATATTTAAAAAACGACCGGAGAGCCGACAGCCTCCTTAGTATAGTGCGCTTGGTCACTTGCTTCTGATTCAGGTGCGCCAAATATCCTCTAATCATTCTTTTATCGACGGCTTTAATATCTTCGGTTTGAGCAAACCCCTGGAAGTCTGCAAGATCCATCCCGTAATTTCTCAATGTATGGACCGAGGCGTTTTTAATCGCCTGCAGATAACTTAAAAACTTTTCTTTCCATTCCTTCATAAATTTCCCATTTGATATACTAGTTTCCCTATGATTACATTAACCAAAATTTCTAAGAAAGTCGGACCGCGCCTTCTTTTCGAAAACATCAACGTCTCCTTTAATGCCGGCAACCGCTACGGACTCACAGGGCCTAACGGCTCGGGTAAATCGACCCTCATGAAAATTATGATGGGTCTCGAAGAACCGAACGAAGGAACAGTCACACTGCCGCGCAAGGTTGGTTTCCTTAAGCAGAACATCGAAGACTTTAAAGATCAAGATGTGATTTCCGTGGTGATCATGGGCAACAGACGTCTTTGGGATGCTCTTCAAGAAAGAGACCACCTATATACACAGGAGATCACCAACGAGATCGGCATCCGTTTGGGAGAGCTCGAAGAAGTCATCGCGGAAGAAAATGGCTACAGCGCAGAATCTGAAGCCGAAGAACTCTTAACCGGGATGGGCATTGCGCAAAAATTACATCCTTTAAAAATGCATCAGATCCCGCTTGATTCACAATTCCGTGTGCTCCTTTGCCAAGCCCTCTTTGGAGAGCCCGACGCTCTTCTTTTAGACGAGCCGACCAACCACCTTGATATGGAATCGATCGGATGGTTAGAGCAGTTCCTACTGCAATATAAAGGTGTGCTGGTTGTGATCAGCCATGACCGCCACTTCCTCAACACCGTCACCACACATATTGCCGATATCGATTATGAGACTGTGATTATCTATTCGGGCAACTACGATCAGATGATCATTGCCAAGACAGCTGTCCGGTCCCGTGCCGAAGATGAAAATAAATCAAAAGAAAAAAAGATTTCTCAGCTGCAAGATTTTGTTTCCCGCTTCGGTGCAGGAACAAGAGCGAGCCAAGTGCAGTCCCGCATCCGCGAGATCAACAGGCTTCAGCCTCTAGAACTGAAAAAATCGAATATCCAACGCCCTTATATAAGATTCTATCCACCTGAAAAGCCTTCTGGGGAGATCGTCCTTAAAGTCGAAAACGTCTCTAAAGCCTACGACCACCCTGTGATCAAAAATTATAGCTATGAGATTCTGCGCGGAGATAAAATCGGCGTGATCGGAAATAACGGACGGGGGAAAAGTACGCTCCTGAAGATGATGGCGGGAGTTCTCCAGCAAGATAGCGGCAAGATTGAACTCGGCCACAACGTACAGATCGGATATTTCCCTCAGAACCATTCTGATATCGTGAATAAAAAAGGATCCCAGACCATTTTTGACTGGCTTAAAGCTAAAAAAGAAAATGTGTATGACCAAGATGTTCGGAGCGTGCTGGGAAAAATGCTCTTTGGCGGAGATGATGCCTTTAAACCGGTAGCTCACCTCTCTGGCGGAGAGACCGCGCGTCTCATCATGGCCGGCATGATGCTCTGCAACTACAACTTTTTGATCATGGATGAGCCCAATAACCATCTCGATTTGGAAGCTGTCGCAGCGCTAGCCTGGGCTTTAGAAGATTTTAAAGGCACCGTGATTATGGCGTCGCACGATAGAGGTCTTCTCGATGAAGTTGCTACTAAAATCATCGCTTTTGAAGATGACGGAATACATAATTTTAAAGGACCACTGGAAGAATACTTGGCAACTTGATATACTC
>CAZFXE010000096.1:0-5457 GCA_964522945.1 uncultured bacterium | reverse complement strand
GTCTTCATTTTGAACATGTTCTTCAAATTGGTGACAGGGTTTAAACGCTTCAAATCGATTTTAAGGACTTCACTGGAAAAAACAGGCCCCACGACTAAAAATGAGACCAAGACGCCGACCATGCTCGTGATGACCGCAATCGGAAGACTGGTCTCTAAGATGATCATCAGGCACTGGCCAAGGTATCCGCCTACACGGTTAGTCATGTCGGTCGTTCCAGCAACACTGCGGAATGTTCCGACAATATAGCCACCGAGCTGCTCAAACAAATATTTTGTTGTAAAAAGAACCGCAGAGATCGAAGTAACAAAGGTAAACGCTGAAGGAAAATCCTGCGCCTTAGCGACCTGACCCTTTCTACGGGAATCCCTAAGTTTTTTCGGCGTTGCCTTTTCTGATTTTTCTGCCATGAGAGAGGGTAATTAATAACTTGACAAAGTCACGTTAACCCCTTTTATCGCATGTTTCGGTATTTTTCAGCACGAGAAGAGATATTTAAGAGCCAATCTTTTGCAACTTAAATATTTACTTATCACATTGAGGGATTTCCGGTACCCGAGATTCCAATATAGGGAACAGCCGGGGGGCAATTTTATAATTTCCATTTTGTCCAGATTTGTGGATAATAGCTCTCTTTAGATCGGGCGGAAGAAATAAAGTCTTTCGTTCAAAAAGAAAATTTTAATTGCCTAACTCGGAGGAGCCGATAACACCAATGAACAAAAGTAATATCAAACATTACCGATGGATTATTGCAGGACTGATTTTCTTTATAACTCTGGTCAATTTCATTGACCGTTCTGCGATTTCATTCGTTATCGGACCTCTAAAACAAGAGTTTCATTTTACAGACACGCAATTCGGGATTATTCTAGCTGCTTTTGGTCTTGGTTATATGCTGCTTACCGCTTTTGGCGGATGGTTAGTCGACCGTTGGGGAGCTCGACTTGTGTGGCCGATCGCTGCTATTGCCTGGTCTCTATGCGTTGGCTTGCTGGGTTTTGCTTCAGGATTTTTGGGATTCATCATGCTCCGCTTCCTGTTAGGAGTCACTGAAGGGCCTCATTTCCCTGCGATGAGCCGCTCGATCAGCAACTGGCTTCCTCCATCGGAGCGTGCAAAAGCCCTCTCTTTAGGCCTTGTTGCGATTCCATTATCTGCCGTCATTGGCGCTCCTATTACATCGTATTTAGTCGCAGATTTCGGCTGGCGTGTGATGTTCATGGCGATGAGCGCTATGGGGATAGTTTGGGCGGTTGTCTGGTATGTTTGCTTTAGAGACCGTCCTGCAGACTCGAAGTTTGTCAGCAAAGCTGAGCTGACACTGATTGAGACAGCGGATGTAAACAAAAAAGTTAACGAAAAGCCGACAGCAGTCGATTGGCGTTTTATCTTAACCAATCCGACTCTGATTTCCAATAATATCGCCTATTTTGCGTATGGCTATATGTTGTTCTTTATGACTCTTTGGCTCCCGGGATATTTCCTTTCCCAGCACGGACTCGATCTCAAGAGCGTCGGCTGGTACTTGACGATCCCATGGCTTGTTGGCGCTGCCTTCTTGAAATTAGGCGGTATCCTTTCCGACTGGCTCTATAAAAAATACGGCAGCCTCCGTATTGCTAGATCTCATGTGATTTGGTGCAGTCAATTAATCGCTGCTATTTTCTTTCTAGCTCTTGGTTTTACAGAATCTTTCAACCTTGCTTTAGTCTATCTTAGCTTAGGACTTGGATTTGGACAGATGTCGCAGCCTGCCTTCTTCAGCGTCAACATCGACGTTGCTAAAGAGCGCTCCGGTGCTGCTCAAGGCGTCACCTCGAGCTGTTTGGCGATCGCAGGTATTCTGGGACCTATCTTGACAGGGCTAATCGTTGACTTCACAGGAAACTATAAAGGAGCCTTCTTGCTCCTTGCAGGACTTACTGGCATCGCTGTTATTACAGTGGTTCTCTTCCACCGTCCAGACCGTCAGTGGTCTCACGCTAAAAGTCCAGCTGCTTAAATGAACGCCTTGGTTCTACAAGGACCAAGGTAGTTCGTTCTTCTCTAATCTTGCCTTTTCAGACCTATAATCTTTTAAATGTTTGTCTATCACGCGATCTGTTTGAGCCATAAATTGAATTTCGTTTTCACTGAGAATAAGTTGTGGAATAGGAGTAACCTTTTCTCCATCGAATTGTAAGTGACATTTGAGTTCATCATTTGTTGCACTATTGAGTTCATTGATTTTTTGCCTTAATTTAAGAGTAGGTTCTTCCAGTTGCTTCCATTTAGCGAGTTCTGGTTTTCCATGAGTGTAAATTTCCCCTTTACGATCAATGAAAGCCCACTTTTCGAAGGCCTTATAATAATTGGAATCATCAGGTTTTTTTTGTTTAGATCTAGCATCTGCATCGACCGCGGTCATTATTTGACGAATCCTCTCAATCTTGGTGAGATAAATTCCTCCGGTTTTACCGTACTTCTCTTGATACACAACAGGTAGTATTGTTGAATATTCTATATCTGCATTAGGATAAGCAGAAGTTGCCCAGAATTCTAGGGTTCCTATCCGCTGAAAAACATCCTTAATTGAGTTTTCTGTTAGGCGTCCTCCATCATGTACGAGAGCAACCCCATGCTTGCCTTTTGCCATGATGGCAATACAAGATTCTAGCCCATAAGTAAAAAGAGAGTGAAGTTTTTTTGGGGTTGTTTCGTTGAATAGGATTGCAGCGCTATCTTGAACTACATGGATATATTTTTTTTGCTGACATATAGGTCTGTGTTCTGGCCAGTGTTGTTTCTGGCAATCACTACCGCAATACCACATGAAATGGCATCCAGCACACCGTTGAAGTTTTTCGTCTGTTTTTCCGCAATTCCCACATGAAAAAGTAAAGTTATGAGGGACTTGATTTGGATTAACCTGTACTGCTTGCATAAATTGTATTTATTAGCTTGCTTTCTCGGGTGTTATCTCAGCAGCAGCTTTCTTGGCAGCCTGTTCCTTGCGTGTACGGTTCAGGATGTAGAGATTGCTTCCGACGATGATGATCGCGCCGGTAATCATGAACGCATCGGGCGATTTACCCCACCAGAGGAGATCAAGGGCAACGACCCAGAAGTAGCTTGAGTAGTCGACAGGAGCCAGAATTGAGGCTTGGGTAAAGCGAAGGGCTTGAGCAATGCAATACTGTCCAGCTGCTGTGATCACACCGACGATAGCAAAAAGACCCCAGTGTTCTAAAGGCATTGGCTTCCAAGGTTCAAAAAGGAGCATGCAAGGAAACATCGCTAAGATCATGACGATGTTAGGGTAGATCGCAATGGAGAGGCTATGTTCTGTCTCGGCTAAACGTCGCATGAGGATTTTGTTCAGAGCTCCGAGGAAGGTTCCCAAGAGAACAATCAGAGCAACCGCTTCAAACATATTTGTTCCGGGACGCATCGCAACGATCACACCGACGAGGCCGATCGCTACTGCTATCCAACGCTCGCGGCTGACGGTTTCTTTGAGCATCCATGCGCTGAGCAGGATCATGAAGAAGGGAGAAGTATAACTTAAGGTGTAGACGATGGTGAGCGAACCTTGCTTCATCGCAAACATAAAGCAGAGCGTATAGATCAAGCTGACAGCGAGGCGGATGAAATGCCTTTGAGGATGAGCTGTTCCGAGGACTTTGCGGATGCCTCCTTGGAAAAAGACGGTGATGAAAAGAGGGATAATGCGGGTGAATGACCGAAGGAAAGAAGCTTGATAGACAGAATAGGTTCCCATCAGGTGTTTGATAAAGGCATCAGCCAATGGATAAAGAGCAAGGCCTGTGATCATCAAAATCACTCCAAGAACTGCTCGATTTTGTAGCTTGCGATTCGTTCCTGCATCCACTGACATGAAACCTCCCCAAAATAAATATCTTGGCTAGCTTATTGGAAATTCAATTTTTAAAGCACAAAAAAATCAGGTTTGTTATAGATCAAACTTTAACCCTGAGGAAAAAATGGAAGTCCATCCAGTATTGCATCCGGTTGTCTCACTGCTTGCCGGTGTTTTGATTTTGATCTTTCCGGCGCTTTTAAATTACATTGTCGCATTTTATCTGATCATCATTGGAATTGTTGGCGTCGTAGGAGCGATGTAATGCCGCTAATCAAAGGCAAGAAAGCTAAAACAAAAAAAGGGATTTCTGAGAACATTCGCCGAGAGATGCATGCGGGAAAAGGGCAAAAGCAAAGTGTCGCAATAGCTCTTAGCATCGCGCGCAAGGCCGGAGCGAAGATTTCTAAAAAGAAGAAGAAATCACGTTAGGTGTAAGAAGATCTCGAGGCCGCCGTTGAGCATTGGGATTGGTTTTTTGTGAGGTCTTCCAAAAGCTGGAGGAAGCGATCTGTGAGGGCTTAGGATCGCAGCGCGGGCTTTTCCGTTGCAAGTGGTCTTGAGGAACTCAGCAAGCTCTAGATAAGGATCCTGAGGGGCTTGGATGCGAGATCCGTAAGGCGGGTTGGCAACGACCAGTGTGGGTTGCAGCAGTGTCTTGAAGTTGTGGACATGCGCATGTTGGAAGTGGAGTGGGAATTTCGTGTTTTTCTGTGTGGCTTTGCAAAGTTCAATGGCTTTTCTATCGCGGTCTCCGCCAAATATCGAATACGGTTTCATCGGCTGGATGCGGCTGTCGAGTTTACTCTTGATGGCAAGCCACTCTTCTTCTTTGTAAAGAGGGTGGTTGAAAAATCCAAAGTTTTTTCGGAAGTAAGCAGGAGGTGTGTTAGTGGACATGAGCGCTGCTTCCCAAAGGAAAGTTCCTGAGCCGCAGAAAGGATCGCAGAGGACATCATCGGCTGTGTAGTCGGCATATTTCAAGATGGCAGCAGCGAGGGTTTCTTGGAGGGGTGCTTCTACGCTGCCTGCCCGGTAGCCGCGTTTGAAAAGAGGAGCGCCTGTGGTATCGAAACTAATCGTCGCTTTGTTCTCATAGATAAAAACGTGGATTTGAACGGCGGGGTTGAAGACTTCAACGGAAGGACGCTGGCCTGTTGTTTCACGGAAGACATCACAGATGGCATCTTTGACAACCAGGCCTGCAAAGTGGCTATTGCGAAATTCTGGATTGTGCGTGGCATTTGAATCGATGGCAAAGGTCTTATCTAGTGAGAGATAATCCATCCATGGGATTTTCTTGGCTTCGTTATAGAGAGCTTCGCGGTTTGGGCAATCAAAATGAGCGAGCGGCCAGAGGACGCGGGTGGCAAAACGGCTGCCGTAGTTGATGATGTAGGCATTTTCGATGGAAAGCGGTGCAGAAACTCCACGAGGCCAGCGGCGTGCGGCCATGCCAAGTGATTGGAGCTCCTCAGTGAGGAGCTGTTCTAAGTTCGGGGGGCATGTGACAAATAAGTGCATGAACCTATCCCTTAAGGCTAAAATTTTGATTTTTGATGTATTTTTTCGCAGATTTTAAAGCCGCTTCGTAG
>CAZFXE010000095.1:0-5496 GCA_964522945.1 uncultured bacterium | reverse complement strand
GGAATACATAATTTTAAAGGACCACTGGAAGAATACTTGGCAACTTGATATACTCGGCGCAGGGTGACTTAAATGGTAACTAGAATCAATCCAACCGGGCCAACAAATTCTCCAGGGGATAGTCCGGATGTAACAGCGACAGCTAAGAAGCTTGCTGCAGAGCTTGATGTGACAATGGCCGAGCTTTCAAATTTAGATCTGAAGAGTCTCGAACCCAAACTCGCCAAAGTTGCACAGCTATTTACCAACCTCAGCGCAGTTGCAAAACAAGCCTTACAAGCCGCAGGAAAATAGATCATGTTAAGAGAAAAGCTTTACGACGCAGGTGAAATTGTTGAAACGATCTTGTCGCAGCCTTTGTCTATTCCTGGCCTGGCAACAAATGTTTCTCTGCTTGAAGCTTCTAAACATTACCTAGAAGATCCAACATCGCCTGAGTTGAAAAAAATGATCGAGACTTTTCTTCGGAATCCTGCAGCGTTAGAAATCATGCTGCAAGAGTTCAAACTTCTCTCACAAGACCTACACTAAAAATCAAATCTGATTTTTTGCGAATGGAAAGACTTTCAAATCGTCCGCTGCAAATGTATTAGGAAAAATTGATCGAGCCTCCGTTTCAAACGGCTCAAGATCTTGATAACGTGCTGAAAAATGCGTGAGAATTAATTCTTTAGCGCCCGCTTTTTTAGCGATCTCTGCAGCTTGCTTAGCTGTCATATGATGATACTCTTTAGCCAAGTGTCCATGCTCATCGAGATAGGTGCTCTCGCATAAAAGAAGCGTCGCATTTTTAGCAGCATCGATAGCGCCCTGGCATGGAAGCGTATCGATGACGATGGTAAAAATATCGCCTGACCGCAAATGGCTGACTTCATCCAATGTGATGATTTTCCCATTCACCGAAACTTTTTTATCTTTTTCGATTTGGCGGACCATCTGGCCAAGAACGCCTTTCTCTTTGAGTTTTTCCTTATCGAATTTGATGGAGTCTTTTTCTTTGATCCTCCAAGCAAAATTCTCAACGCCATGCTCAAGTGAAAACGCTTCGATCCGGAATTTATCATCTTCTTCCACAAGACCTGGCTTCTGAACAGGATGAGGAATGACTTGGATATTTTCATGGTACATCGTTCCGTAACGGAGCCTATCGAAATAGACTTGTCCGCTTGCAGGATAATAGCAATGAATCGGATGAGTCACCTTGTCGAGATTAAGCCGCATGAGCATCGACCCGAGTCCTAAACAATGATCGCCATGAAAGTGACTGACGAAAATTCGAGTGACGCAAGTCGGAGCAATATTAGCGAAAATAAACTGCCGCTGCGTTCCTTCACCGGGATCAAAGAGGAATCCTTCATCATTCCATCTTAAAAGATAGGCGCCGTGATTCCGTTTGCGGGTCGGCTGCTGGCTTGAACATCCTAATATCGTAAGGTCACGAACACTCATTTGGTACTCCGGCTGAAAAAAGGAAGACGGGCAAGTAAAACTCCCGTTAGCCCACCCATAATATGGGCCGTGTTGGCAATATTAGCATAAAGTTCTGTTACATGGAAAAAATCAAGTCCGAGCGACACCATTTCGAGGCCGAGTAAAATAGCGACATAGATGACGACAAAACGAACGATTGTGGGATTGAGAGGATATCCTTCCCAAGGAGCCTTCTTTTGCCGCATCCAAATAAAACCGACCATGCCCATCACGATACCGGAATAACCCAGGAACTCAGGGCCGCTCATCATATATTGAGCGACGTTGGCTATGATGCCGATAATCAGTGAAAGAAGAAGATATCGGAATATCCCGATACGTTGTTCAATCTGCCGTCCCAATAACCAAAGCCACGCCATGTTAAAAAGAATATGCAGCCAATTGCCATGGAGTAGTACAGGGGAATAAAGACGCCAGATTTCTCCCTGGCGGATCTTTCCGAAAAGTGTTCCTGCAGGAAGCTGCTCATACTCTTTCCAGCTCCGTTTCATGAGAAGATCAGTCAGACCTTTCCAAGTGGGAGTATCTTTAGCCTTTTGAAAAGCGTCCTTGCCATCTGCTGGAAGTTCCTTGATGTCGGCCATGGTGCGGACAGGATACTCGTCCAAAAACTTCTCCAGATTCACAAAATACTGGGAATAATCAAAAACAAGTTTTTTTTCTAATGGGGTAAAGCTCAGCTGAGAAGCAGCCTCCCCTTTTTGAGTTTTTATCCTATTTTCCTGGAAGCCGTTTAAAACAAAAAGCAGGCCGCAGATCAAAATGATCAGGTTGTTAAGTGAAAAAGACGACCCTTGCTGTCTGACCATGCGGACTTTCCACCTAGGAGCTGCGGTTTTTGAAACAACTGGCTCAGCTTTTTCTTGTTTAGGCTCGAAACGGTCGTCGTGAGGATTTTTTTGCCACTCTTGATAAAAGGCCCAAGCTCTATCGAAATCATCTTCTTCGACAATCCAAAGCCGGAAAGTCGTTTGACCAGTTGTATCCTTGGTTGAATCATAAAGACTTTGGATTCCTTCTTTTTTCAAGAATGCTTGAAAACCAAAGGATTGCCTTTCGTCTTTAAATTCACCGATTAGGCGCATGTATCGACTATTTTTTTGATGAGCGTAGAAGTCGAAAGTCCAGGAATCAGCTCTACAATATGGATACGTCCCCCATGGGATTTGACAACATCGGCCTCGATACAGTTAGCCCCGTATTCAGCTCCATTGATATGGACATGCGGCCTGATTTTAGAAAGCAAAGCGCAAGGATCCGTCTCTTCAAATGTCGTGACATAATCGACAAATCCAAGAGCTGCAATCATCCGCAGTCGATATTCTAAAGGAACGATTGGTCTGAGCGGACTCTTGTATTTTTTGATCGAGCTGTCGGAATTAATTGCCACGATGAGAAGATCGGCTTGGAGCGATGCTTCGTAAATCATGTGGAGATGGCCTGCATGGAGCAAGTCAAACGAACCATTGAGAGTGGCAATGGTCTTGCCACTCTTTTTTAGATTTTCGACTCTCTCTTCAAGCTCCGATGGATCTATCCACTTTTGAGAAAAATATTCCTCAACGTTTTTGGGAGAATGCAACATTAAAGACCTCATCGTAGTTATCCACAAAATGGACTTGCAACCCTTTCTTCACATAGGGTGGAAGCTCATCAAAATCCCGTTTGTTTTCTTTAGGGAATATCAACACTTTGACGCCTGAGCGCCGTGCAGCAATCACTTTTTCTTTTACTCCGCCGATCGGGAGCACTTTGCCTGTCAAAGTCAGCTCTCCTGTCATCCCGAGGTCTTGCAAAATCGGTTGATTGCGCAGCAAAGAGACTAACGATGTCAGCATCGTTACACCAGCAGAAGGGCCATCCTTAGGAGTCGCGCCTTCAGGAATGTGAATATGGATCTGGCTCTTTTCAAAGAACGATTTTCCAGGAGCATATTTATCATAGGCGCTCTGCAAGTAACTCCATGCGATCTGAGAAGATTCTTTCATCACATCGCCGGCTTGCCCGGTGAGCTTCATCTCCGTTTTTTCTGCAGGGAATTTGACAGATTCGACGTAGAGAGTTGCTCCACCCATGGATGTCCATGCCAGGCCCATGCAAACTCCGATCGGAGTGCGCGGATAGTATCTGTCGCTGGTGAAAATCGGTTTGCCAAGGTACTTTTCCAAGCTCTTATCCGTTAGACGGTGCTCTTCGTACTTGGGTTTTTTCTTTTTCTTGGACGCGCTCTCGTCTTCGCGGACGATTTTGACAGCAACTTTACGCATGATTTTTTTAACGTTGTTCTCAAGACTGCGGACCCCCGCTTCTCGAGCATAGCCATTGATCATCTCTTTTAGAGCGCTGACAGAGAAATCGAGATCCTGGGATTTCAAACCCATGAGTTTCCGATTTCTTGGGATCAGATATTTCTGAGCAATCTTGATTTTTTCTTCCATGATGTAGCCAGAAAGCCGGAGGATATCCATCCTGTCTTTCAAAGGCTCTGGAATAGAATCGAGAACGTTTGCTGTCACAATGAATAAAATATTCGACAGGTTGCAGCGAACATCGAGATAATGATCCAAGAAATCTTTATTTTGTTCCGGATCAAGCACCTCTAATAGCGCAGAAGCAGGATCGCCCTGATAGCTATTTCCGAGCTTATCGACTTCGTCGAGCATAATCACAGGGTTCATCGTCTGGGTGAACTTGAGAGCCTGGATCATTTTGCCGGGCATCGCACCTATATATGTGCGGCGGTGGCCTTTAATCTCCGCCTCATCGCGCATCCCGCCGACAGAAAATCGGTAGAACTGACGGTTGAGGGCGCGGGCAATACTCTTGCCAATGCTCGTTTTACCCACACCTGGAGGGCCGACTAAACAAATGATGCTTCCTTTGACTCCACCGGAGAGTTTCCCCACGCTGATGAACTCTAAAATCCGCTCTTTGATATCTTCCAGCCCGTAGTGGTCTTCTTCAAGAATCTTCTTGGCCTTACCTAGATCGTGGGATTCTTCGCTGAAGATGCCCCAAGGAAGAATCGTCAGCCAATCGAGATAGTTGCGGCAAACGGCATATTCGGCAGATTGGACTTCCAAGACAGAAAGCTTGTCCATCTCTTCGCGGATCACCGTCATGACATCATCGGGCACTTGCCTTTTTTTAAGACGGCTCTCAAATTTTTCCAAATCGATCGATTTGTCTTCTTTTTCTAGGCCCAATTCTTTTTTGATCGTCTTGAGCTGCTCGCGCAAAAAGAAATCACGCTGCGTTTTCGAGATGGTCGATTCCATCTTCTGCGTGATTGTATTTTGCAATTTGCTCAAATCAAGCTCTTTTTTCAAAAGCATCAGCGCTTTATCAATACGAGAATGGAGATCAAATGTTTCTAAAACCTCTTGCAGCTCTTCACGGCCCGCTGTTGTAAGAGCCACAGCAAAGTCGGCGAGTTTTCCCGGTTCTGTAAAGTCAGAATGAGACAAGAAGATCTGGAGCTCCTCTTTAAAGAGAGGATTGAGCTTAAGAAGTTCTTTAATCGTGGTGATGATGCTGATCGAATAAGCTTTGAGCTCTTTCGTCAGTTTGCCCCCGCCGTCTTCGAAATATTTAACTTGCGTACGAAGATACTTAGCCGACTTTACCGGCTTTGTAATGGAAATTCTCTTTTCCATATTAAGGACGACTTGCGCTCCGCCTTGCTCCATGGGGATAATGCGCAGAATGCGAGCAAGCACGCCGACTTTATAGAGATCATCGAATCCAACTTTATAGACATTGGCATATTCTTTTTTCGTAAGAAAAAGCCCCATACATTTATGTTCGGTCTTCGCAACTATCTTGAGCACTTCATAGAAAGGTCCTGGCTCAATGACAACCGGTGCGGCCATTCCTGGAAAAAATGGGCGGCGTGTCAGAGGAATAATAAATACTTGATCAGGGCCGCTAGGAGAAGGCTGTTCTTCCTGCTTGCCTTGTAAAGATTCTTTGACAGCATCGACAACGGCTTCTTCTTCTTCAGTG
>CAZFXE010000094.1:0-5583 GCA_964522945.1 uncultured bacterium | reverse complement strand
CCTATGACCACCTGTGTGTAAGACAGGCGCTCTACCAACTGAGCTATGCGCCCTTGAAACAAGCAATAAAAGTTATCTCAAACAGGGATAATAGGCAAAGGTTTTTCGAGATCTCTGTTTTCCTTTTCTAAAAGTTCTTTGCTTGCAAAGGTAACAACCGTGCCAAGATTTAAGTTTTCTAAAAGCTCTTTCTTGACAGATAGCCGGATCTCTTGAGGAGTTAATGCCAGGAGCCTATCGCGATAATGCTGTCTTTGCTTAGGGGTTTTGCCTTCACGCATCCAGGCATAGGCGGTGGCTCCGCGGTTTCCAGGGGAGACGGGGACGTCCATTTGCTGGATGGTCTCCAGCTTGGCCTCTTCGAGGTCGGAGTCTTGGAAATGGCCCTCTGCAATAGTCTCTACAGCTTCTCTAAAAATTTTTAATGTCGAAGCAATTTTAGGATCCCGGTATGAATAAAGCGTAAAATGACCCGTCATTGGAGAATAGGTTGCTCCGCAGCCGTAAGCGCCGCCTTGCTCCCTGATCTTCGGATGTAAAATTTTATTATCTAAAATATGGGCCGCAACGGTCAGTCCAGGAGCATGCGGATTAAGGTAAGATGCGACAGGGAAGGCCTCGCAGGTGAACGCCACCGGCGTCGACATCGATCTTCCTTGTGAGACCACTGGGTAGAGCTCATAGTCGCCCTTCCAGGGATTAAATGGTCTTTCTGGTAGGTCCATCACGCCAAAATAGTTTTCTAATTCGAGTTTTTGATGCATCGCCTCATCGCAGGTAAGAACCAGCTGCGGTTTATGCAAAGAAAAGAGTTCGTTTTTTAGTTTTTCAAGTCTTTGCATGACCTTAGGTAGATTTTTCTTCAGATCGCTGGCAATTTCCTGGATCCACTTGGTGTAGCTCAGCCCATACCAGCTCTCTGAGATCTTGGAGGGGACGGAGAGTCCGCTAAGCGCTAGTTGAGAAGCATACCGGAGGCTGTTTTTTTGCAGACGGTTCTGGAGACCTGTGTGGATTTGCAAAATCAGCTCTTCAATCCGTTTTTTCTCATCAACGCGGGGATTTACTGCGAGATCTTTGAAAATTGAAAACAGCTCTTTGGCATTTCTCTCTAAAGCTTTTCCACGAATCGTAAATGAAGGTCTCATCAAATGAGGGCTCTCGGTCTGGACATACAGCGCGAGCGAAGTTCCAAGGCCGCCGACATTCGACTGGAGATATTCCAAATTCTGGATGTAGTTTCTTTTTCCCATGCCGAGTTCTGAAATAATTGAAGATAGCAATTGGACATAGGGAAGATCTTCTTCTTCAAATTGCGGCAGGTCGAATGTTAAATCGGCATAGACGATATGATTTGTGAAACAAGAATGTGAAAATACGTCGTTTTTCTCTTTTATCACAAAATGTTTAGCTAAAGCAGGCACATCATCAAGCGTCACTTTGGGGAGGCAGTCGATATTTTGCTCGGTCAGTGTTTTTTGATAATGTTCCAGATGGAGCATCTGCTGGAGGATCTTTTCTTTCTCTTCTCTTGGGAGCTCTTGTTCTAAAACATTCAATTTCTGTTTTTCTTCAGAGGCTTCTTTTTCAGCTAACTTGCTATCAGGGTGGAACGCCAGACGGACGCGGTGGGGATTTTTCAGTAAGTATGTCTTTAATAGTCCTGGCAAATACGAAGGATCTTCCAGTTTTTTTCTAAGTTTTTCGAAAAGGCTATGAATCAATAGCGCATTTTCTGGAGGGCATCCGTGCTGCTTGGCAAGAGCGGACCGCATAAACAGCGTCAGGCCAAAAGGAGCATGGTCTCCGGTGATCTCTGTCCTTGCAAATTCCAACTGATGCAAGGCTGCTTCGATCATATGTCCTGGAATACCTTTGTCGAAAACCTCTTGCAACGATCTTAAAAGCAGATCATCCAATGCTTGGATATTTTCCGGGCTGCATCCTTTGCAGACGATCAGATAGGGCATTTCGGACATATCAGTATCGAGATAGGCATCAGCAGAGGTGCAAAGGCCTGATTGAAGCAGGGGAAGTTTTATTAGCGAAGCATCGGTCTCCATGAGCACAGCATCGAGAAGCGTTAATGCCAGCAGCGTCTCTTGATCCTGCATAGGCACGGTGAGCCATCCCCAAGAGACCATAGTCTTATCTTCATTATCTTCGTCTGTCGTGGTTGGGTAATGCTCTTCTCTTTCAATCGGAGCAGTAAATCTCGGTTGCCGGGGGATTTTTGGCACAGGAGGAAGCTTATAGGTCGCTTTTAATATTTTCTCCGACAGGAAATCGAGATGCCTCTTCAGAGGAAGGTTCCCGTAAAAGAAATAAAGGCAGCGAGAGGCATGATAATACGTCTCATGGAACCGGATCAGCTCTTCATACGTCAACGTAGGTATGACCTTCGGATCGCCACCGGAAATATGAGCATAGGTTAAATTAGGAACCAAGAGGTGCATCATCGCATGCCACAGACGGGTGTCAGCAGAAGCAAGAGCCCCTTTCATCTCATTGTAGACAATCCCTTTCCACTCAAGATTAGAGAGTGTCTCAGTGTTGGCAAACTCTAAACGGTGGCCTTCTTGCAAAAAGCTCTCTTTTTTCAGCTGAGGATGGAAGACCGCATCGATGTAGACATCGAGGAGGTTATAAAAATCTTTTTCGACCTGTGATGAAGCAGGATAGCAGGTAAAATCAGAGCCTGTCAGGGCGTTCATAAAGGTATTTAAACTACGCCTTGTCATGGCAAAGAACGGATCTTTCACGGGGAAATTCCGCGATCCGCAAAGAACCGTGTGCTCTAAGATATGTGCTACGCCATTAGAATTGTAGGGGAGTGTTTCGAAAGAAAGGCAAAAGAGATTTTCTGGATCGTCATTTTCGATGTGCATCACTTGAGCGCCTGAAGGAGTATGCTCGAGTTCAACGAGGGTCGCTTTCAGCTCTCCAAGAGGCATCACTTTCGTAACGATAAAATCTTTATACGACTCTTTTTCTTTCCACATAGGGGCTAAGTATAGAGACGGAAAGTCTTTCTCGACAAGATTTGAATTTTTCTAAAGTTACAAAAGCTCAATGTCTAGATAATTTTGAACTGCATCCATCTGATTCTTATGCGGTCCAACGCTAAATTTTAAGATAGTTTCTGGATCATTCAGGTTATGTGTAAAATTTTACTTAGTCAGTTCCTTGGAGCCGACACAGTATTTACATTTTATCAGAGGGGAGATTAGGCCTGCTCTTTCAAGCAGGCCCTTTCTCTTTAATTCCAGGTCAAGTTCGAGGCTGACTGATATTCAGTCACGCGGGTCTCGAAGAAGTTCTTTTCTTTGTTCAAATCGATTGTTTCGCTCATCCAAGGGAATGGATTCTTTGAACGGTAGATAGGCTTAAGGCCAATGCGCTCTAACCGGCGGTCTGCGACATACTGCACATATTCACGGAACATCGGGGCTGTAAGGCCGAGGATGCCGCGAGGGAGGCAGTCTTGGGCGTATTGGAATTCAAGCTCGACGGCTTGTTTAATCAGGTCGATGATGTGGTCTTGGAACTCTGGAGTCCAGAGGTGAGGATTTTCCTCTTTAATGCCGTTGATCAGGTCGATGCCGAAGTTCAAGTGAACCGTTTCATCCCGGAGGATGTATTGGAACTGCTCGCCGATCCCTGTCATCTTGTTTTGACGGTGGAAAGAGAGGATCATCACAAATCCAGAGTAGAAGAAGATTCCTTCCATGATGATGTAGTAGCCAATGAGGTTTTCTAAGAACTTCTGGGCGCCTTCAGGAGTTGAGGTTGTGAAGTCAGGCTTCATGATGTCTTCAGTCAGCGTCATCTCGAAGTGGTCTTTCGCATGGATAGAGTTGACCTCGTTGTACATGTTGAAGATTTCGCCTTGGTCTAGAGCGAGTGATTCTACGATGTAGTGGAAGGTATGCGTATGAATCGCCTCTTCAAATGACTGACGGAGGAGATATTGACGCACTTCTGGATTCGTGACATGCTTAAAGATCGCGAGTACAATGTTATTTCCAACTAAGCTCTCAGCAGTGCTAAAGAAGCCGAGGTTTCTCATGATCACTTGTCTTTCATCTGCGCTTAATGCTGTTTTAGACTTCCAGGTCTCGATGTCTTTTCCCATAGAAACTTCGGTCGGCATCCAGTGGTTGGCGCAGCCGTTGAGATAGTGTTCCCAAGCCCAAGTATATTTGAGGGGCATGAGTTGGTTAACATCAACTTTACTGCAGTTGATCAGTCTTTTTTGGTCAACGGAGACCCGTTTGCTTGTCGCAGAATTTGTCATATTTTTATCCTTTTTTATTTATTGGCAGCTTTCGCAAGTTTCATCACCGATTCTGCAGGCTTTAGGAGCCGCAGGCGCTTCCCGGTCGATTATAATATTGCTGGAAGCCGATTTGCTCTTCATCCAACGCGGTTGCAGGCCTCGTTTATTGATGTCAGTTGTTGATTTTTCAATCTGGGTTGCAGCAACCGATCTCAGATAGTAGTTGGTCTTTAAGCCGCGGACCCAAGAAAGCATATACATCTGGTGGAGTTTCTTTCCGCTAGGCTCTGCGATGTAGAGGTTTAAAGATTGACCCATGTCTATCCATTTTTGACGACGGCTGGCGCATTCGATGATCCATTCAGGATCGATTTCAAACGCGGTCAAATAGACCCGTTTGACATCATCTGGGATTCTTTCAATCTCTGCGATCGATCCGTCGAAGTATTTTAGATCGTCGAGCATCTCTTGGTCCCAAAGTCCCAATTTCTTGAGTTTCTCAGCTAAATAGAGATTCGGGATGGTGAACTCTCCAGAGAGGTTTGATTTCACAAACAGATGCTTGTACATCGGCTCGATCGATTGGGTGATGCCGGTGATGTTGGAGATCGTCGCTGTTGGGGCAATCGCCATTGTGTTGCTATTGCGCATGCCGTGTTTTTTAATCGCAGCGCGGACGACATTCCAGTCCATTCTTGTCTGACGGTCGACTTCTAAGTAGCCGCCTCTTTCTTTGGCGAGGAGGTCTAATGTATCGATCGGCAGCAATCCTCTGTCCCACTTAGAGCCTTTATATGAGCTATAGGTGCCGCGTTCTTTTGCAAGCTCAGTTGAAGCTAAGATCGCATAGTACGAGATCATCTCCATTGACTTATCAGCAAATTCGACAGCTTCATGGCTGGCGTAGCTGATATTCTGGATATAGAGGGCATCTTGGAAGCCCATCATCCCCATCCCGATAGGACGGTGTTTTGCGTTGGAGGTCTGAGCTTCTGATATTGGATAGAAGTTGATGTCGATCACGTTGTCGAGCATGCGGACGGCTGTTCGGATGGTAGCGCTAAGTTTCTTCTCATCGATCCCGTCAGGTGTGCAATGGAGCTCCAAGTTGATCGATCCCAAGTTGCAGACCGCTGTTTCTTCCGTTGAGGTGTTGAGCAAGATCTCTGTGCAGAGGTTCGAGCTGTGGACAACGCCGACATGGTCTTGCGGCGAGCGGATGTTGGAAGGATCTTTGAATGTGATCCAGGGATGGCCTGTTTCAAAGAGCATGCTGAGCATCTTGCGCCAGAGCTCAACCGCTT
>CAZFXE010000093.1:0-5601 GCA_964522945.1 uncultured bacterium | reverse complement strand
TGACTTTTAAAGAAGGTCAGTTTCCCGGGATGCCCAATGTCGGCAATACATGTTTCATCAATGCCCCGACACAGGCGATTATGACAGATGATCTGTATCCCCGTGTCTACAAGACCATTTGCGAACGGGCAAAAGCACGCCATGTCAGTTTTAAGAATTTTTTAGAATTATACCCCGCGCAGAGTGGGATCTTATCTTCATTTGCTTGGCCTAAAATGCTTTCACGGAAAATGGAAGTTAAGCCGCCCTTAGCAGTGGCAAATACAAGAGATGTTCTTGTGATGTTAATGATGAGAAGAAGCAGCATCAACCATGATTCGCAGGAGTTTTTAACAAAATATCCCACCATCCACGGATTGATAGGGGAGTTTTCTAAGATTACTAAAGATGCCGATTTTCCAGCAGTTTCTGATGACAACGCGGTCTTGGGACAGGAATTTGCATTGATGAAAGACGATTCAGCCATTATAAGTTTCTTCGATCAAGAAAGGACCAGGATAGCCAATGAAATTTTAGGGTTCGATGCTTTTCTCAGTCTGATTCAGGCCTACGAGGCTGCAGTGGAGCAGAAATTGCCTGTTGTCTCATTTGGAACATGGCTTTCTGCACCGATTGGTAATATTCGTCATCTGATCAGCGGAGCTGGGGAATTTTCACAGGAAGATGTCGAAGAGTTTTTGCATTGTCTTTCCAAATATGTTCTGCCGGATGATTATCCAGAAGTCTTTTTCCCTCTTACTTATGAACGGGTATGGCAAGAATGTCCTGAAGCTGAACAGAATGCAGACAAGACTCAAGAGCTTTTAACAAAGCATCAAAATCCCAGAGATGCCAATGATTTGCTCACACGGATATCTGATGATAAAAAGATTGTGGAAAGGCCCTCGCCTGTGGGTGTTTTGCAAATCAAGAGTTTGTTACGAGAAGGGGTTGACGGGCAAACGTTGCTCAATGAGACGTTTGAGGCAAGACGAGCTTCATCAGGGCCCGATGATCCTAACAAAGAGACCCATTTCTATCTGGATAGCGCTGGCCGTGTGAAAAATTATTATCTCGTTTCCGAAAAGATCGTCGCACCTGAGAGAATGCCTGAAAGAATCCCTCTAGAACTTATCCGTTACAAATGGGTTGATGGCGAGCATGGCAGAAGAAAAGAAAAGATCGAATGTGCAGTCAATATGCCTCAGCAGATTAACATCTGCGATCAGCTTTACACCTTAAAATCAGTCGTGCTGCATTCAGGTTCGCCTGACAAAGGCCATTATTATACGATCGTGAGTAAAGCCGGCAAACACTGGTATGCGTCTGACGGTACAGTCGATACTGCCGAAGAAGGGCATCTTCAGTTAGCAGCAAAAGACGGATGTCTCTATTTCTACGCGAAGAATCTCTAGTTTTACAATAGCCGTTGCAGAAGGTTCACAATGTCGTGATATGTTAGGTAGACAAACAGGATCACGAGCAAGATCACGAATGGAAGGATCAGTTTTTCCATTGTCTTTGACTTCAACGGTTTTTTTGTAATCTGTTCGATCGAGGCAAAGACGATATGTCCTCCGTCTAAAACGGGGATCGGAAGAAGATTTAAAAAAGCCAAATTCAAACTGATAAATCCAAGCCAAAAGACTGCATCTTTAATGCCATGGGACCAGCTTGATTGAAGCGCTTGGACCATTCCAACAGGGCCTGCGAGCGCTTTAGGGCTTATAAATCCTGTGAGGAGGCTGGACAGCGTTTTCCACGTTTGCTCAACGACATCTCCAAATAAAGTTATAGGAGATGGATTGTAAGCTACCGTACGGTCGCGCAGGAGGGCTCCTAGCAGGAGTTTTTTTTGAGATTGTTCGAGAAGAGTAAGCTGCTGCTGGCGCTGCTCATCGTTTTCGATTTTATCGATGAACTTTTTCTTCGCCTCAAGATCCGCATTGACTAGAGCCCTGGTTTGGGGATCTAGCTCAAGCTCAGCAAGAGGCCTGAGGTTGACCGGAGGAAGAAGGACCAAATTATCCGATTGATTGACAGGATGGTTCGTTCCCATATTTGAAATGATCTGCTGCAAAGAGGCTGGTTTAATCGACGACTCAAAGACCCTGTCGGCAGTCTTCCAAGAAGGTATGGAAGAAGCGGCAGCTCTTTGGATAATGACGGAAGCGTTCCGGTTTTGAAGAGTTTTCAAAAGGTCAATGCTGTTGGAGACAGGTTTTCCGTCAACTGCAACAACACGATCTCCGGGTTTCAATATAACAGCCAAGGGATGACGATCTTCAGTTATGGGCTCTACCTGCTCAGCATTGCAATCCATGAAGGAAATGCTTTTCTCGACAACACCATCATGATTTAAGAGATAAGGGACAAAATAGAGTTGAGAAGCTTTGGATGGATATCCTGCTTCATGCTGCCAATCTTCGAGCTCATTTTTTTGCTCTGCATTGAGGCATAGGTCGGAAATTTTCAGGCGAGGGGCTTTAGCAAGCAAAAGTTTGCCGCTCCGCTCCACTGTCAAGACTGATTTTGAATCGTTCAATACAGCTGAGAGCTGTTGAGCTGAGAAGATTAAATCTCCATCGACCCAAACAATGCGGTCTCCTTTTTGAATCCCGGAATTTTTTAGAGGAGAAGCAGGGGAGGAGAAATCATCAAAAATAAGATATTGCGCAGGGATGATCCCGAGTTCAGCAACAGGAAGGTTCGATGATTTAGGGATTGGAAGCACGATGGTGAAAGGTTGTTTTTGTCCTGAAAGATAATTAATCTCATTTCCTTTAAGCGTCGCTGTCTTCCCATCGAGATAGAGAGAAACTAAAAGATCTTTGTATCCTCCGACGGATTTCCCATCGAGAGTTGTCAGTTCATCTCCAGGACGGACGCCATTCGTATAAAGTTTTGACTGCGGATCGACATAGCCGATGACGTTGGTGTATTCTTGGAACGGTTTTTCTTGGCCGCCGGTGGCCCAGATGCAGCAAAAAGCAACAAAGGCAAAGATGATATTAACTAAAGGACCTGCGATAGCGACCTTGATCCGGTCGATAGGTTTTTTTCCGTAGAACCCATCGGGGATTTGATGAGGCTCCAGGTTTCCTTTTTTATTCATCCCGGCAATTGCGACATAGCCTCCGAAGGGGAGCATGCAAAGCTTCCACTTGACGCCTTGGAAAGTCCACTCCTTGATAGGAGGTCCAAATCCAATGGAGAAGACTTCAACTGTCATGCCCACACGGCGTGCCACGATATAATGGCCAAGCTCATGGATGAAAATTAAGAATCCCAAGCCTAAGATTGCTAAGACTAAATAAAAAATACTCATTAACATAAATTAATCCCTCATTAAACCCTTTGAAGATCTAAATGTCAATAAACTTGAGACGAGGTAAAGGGCAGAAATGAGAGTCACAACAAGCCCTCCGGTAGATAAAGGCATATGATAGGCTGACAAGCAATGTCTTGAGAGCGCGATTCCAAAAACCGCCGTAACAAGCCCCACTCCAATGCCCAATAGAAGGAGAGAGCGGACGCGATGGGTCCACTGACGGGCGATCAATGTCGGGCCGACAAGGAAAGATAGGACTAATATGACGCCGACTGCGCGGAAAGCTGCAATTAAAGTCAGGGCCGTCAAAAACATGAGCAGGTAATGAAAAGTTTTTGTAGGTATGCCTAAAGAGAAAGAGAGTTTTTCGTCAAAGGCTGTCATGACCCATTGACGAAAGAAAAGGCCTATCAACACTAAATTTAAAATTGCCGCACCCCAAACAAGGCGGATATCTTCGAAGTGGAGAGCATCGACATTACCTGTAATGACCTCAACGCCGATGTGGCTGTTGCGGGTAAAGACAGTGACTAAAATGATCCCCAATGCAAATAGCGTTGTGAAGACAAGGCCGATGGCTGCATCCTCTTGGAGTTTGAGAAGGTCGCGGGCAAGTTCTGTTAGCAGAGTTGTCAAAACAGCCGAGATCAGAGCGGCAACAAAAAGAATACTCGTGTCGATGCTCAAATCTGTCTCCGGCGCAAAAAAGATGAGATAGGCGATGACAATCCCCAGCAGTGTCGTATGCGATAGGGAATTGGCCATCATCGTCATTTTCTTCAAAGTCAAGAAAGAGCCAAGAAGTACCGTTGAAAGAGCGACTCCCATCAGAACTAAAAGCTGAACTTCATCAGATGCCAGCGTACTTAACGGAAGCTGTCCGGTGAGCCTTTGGAAAAGAACCACAAAGAAACCAAAGAAATCCTGCCCCCAATATGGATTCATGTCGGCTCCATGGAGGGATTTGAAGGAGGGATCGGTTGATGGTGGGGGTCGTGGCGAGGATTGTGCAGAAGCTCTGTGAGCTCTCTCTCGAGTTCCGGTGACATCAAGTGCTCTAATTCTTCGGCCGTGCGGTGCACTTTCTCAACTTTCTGGCCCATGTAGTCAACGAGATAAACTTCCCAAAGCCTGTGAAGCCGAATGATGTTCTCAGCAGCGGCTTTGCCAAGCGGCGTCAAATGTCCGCTCTGATCAATCCATTTTTTATGTTTTAATTGCCAGCGGATCTGAAGAGAAAGCGAACTTCTTTCTCCTTTCCAAAGAGACTTTAATGCATTTTCTACCGCGCACTGAAAACTAAACCGCCGCATCCGCACATACCGAGTTATCAGGCCGCTTCGGGGAGCTAGCAGCAGACTTAGGAAGCAAAAGAGAGAAGAGACCATTAATATCATCGGTCCTGTCGGAAGAGAATATTCTCCTTGCGGAACTACAACGGAGAGGTAATTGCCTAAAAATCCAGAGACAATTCCAAAGAGGCCTGCAAGCGCAAAGTGATACGACAGCCGGTTTGTCCAGGGCCGAGCTGCAACAGCAGGTCCTATTAACATTCCTGCCATCAGAACGACACCAACGCTCCGGATGCCGACAACGATGGCAAGGACAATGAGAAAAAACATCATCTCATCCAACCGTTTTGATCGAATGCCCAGCGTTTCGGAAAAAGACGGATCAAAGTTAACCGCTTCCAAGTAACGATAGAAATAAAGAATGAAGCCCAAGATCACCACACCAAAGCAGGCGTAAATGATGACGTGCATGTTTGTCATCGTAGCAGCTTGTCCGTAGAGAAATGTCAACGCTTGTTTGTACCAAAGAGGATAGCTCTGCTGGAGCCGGCTGGCGATCAGTATCCCAAGGCCGAAGAATGAAGCTAGAACAAAGCAAAGCGCACTGTCGGCTTTGACGCGCAGCCGGTTTTCTAAGAAATTCAAGACCTTGAGCCCTAAAAATGCAAAGACGAAGGCTCCGCACAAAATCGCAAGGGCGATCAGTTCATCTGAGAAAGGAGCCGAGAGGGTTGACAGGAGGGCTGAGAGAAACACTCCAATGACAACGCCGGGAAAAGAAGCATGGGAGAGCGTTTCACCGATCAACGATCTTTTCCTAAGAAAAACCACAACGCCCACAAGCGCCGATGCAAAGCACATGAGCATGCATCCGACTGTCGAGGGTCGCAAAATGGGGTCTGTGAAAAAATCTAGAAACGGTGTCACGAACCTATCCCTGAATGCTAAAATTTTGATTTTTGATGTATTTTTTCGCAGATTTTAAAGCCGCTTCGTAGG
>CAZFXE010000092.1:0-5787 GCA_964522945.1 uncultured bacterium | reverse complement strand
GCTGCTTGCGGCCGAACCGGCCCCAAAGGGGGAATCCTACCTCTTCCGAATGTAACGCAGTGAAGTGAGGAAGAAGCAAGCCATAGTATGGCTTGCGTGTAGGGTGAGAAGTGAGGCTGCTTGCGGCCGAACCGGCCCCAAAGGGGGAATCCTACCTCTTCCGAATGTAATATCAATTCGAACCCTTGATCGATGAGGTCAAGGGTATCGATATTCTCTAGGAACCCATGGAACCTAAATACAAAAATATCATCTTTGATCTGGGAAATGTTCTTCTAGAATGGAACCCTCAGCGGTTTCTTAAAGAACTCGACCTTCCGCTCCATTTCATGGATGTCTTCCATTCTCTGTTATGGGCAACACATGATGGAGGATTGCTGACAAGAGCTGAGCTCGTTGAGAAGCTTCCTTCCCATTACGATAAAGCGGTGTTTGCTGATTGTATCAATAGGATTGCTCCATTTTTGACTCCGATTCCTGAGATGATCGAAACACTCCATGAAGTGAGAGGAAAAGGTTATAAGGTCTATATCTTGTCGAATATGCCCAAAGAGATGCATGAAGAGCTAAGAGAGCTCCATGACTTTTTTGAGTTTTTCGATGGGCAGGTTTATTCATATGAAGTCAAAGCGATCAAGCCCCAGCCGCAGATCTACCAAGCACTGATGAACAATTATCAATTGAAGGGACATGAGTCGGTTTTTATCGACGATTTAGAAATGAATGTCCGCGCAGCAAAAGAATTAGGCATTGAGGGGATCGTGTGTAAAAACCCTGCTCAAGTCCGCGCTGAGCTAAAGCTTCTTCAGGTTATCTAGTTATTTTACGTGTTTCCAATATCGCACGGGCCTATCGCCTCAAACTTTTTTATCTACAATTTTTTGATATATGTTAAACTCTTCCGGAAATCAAAAGGACCATTATGGGAGCGAAAGCAGTTCAATTTGGATCGAGTCGGATCACATTCTCAGATGAAGATATATCACGGGCGCTTTTAGTTGTGGGTGTTGGTGTCTTAACCTATGAAACTGTTTCTAAGGCAGTGCAAAAAATCGCAGGTGAGACGATGAAATATCGGCTGGTGCCTTTAGCGGCCTCAACGAGTCTGGTTATCTTTGCCTCTGCAATGAAGCTGCCGAGGCTGCAGGGTAAGTTTATCTTTCTTTGTGTTTTGTATGTTGTGGTATCGATATGGACTAGGAATCCTTTTAAGACGTCTTCACTCCCCGATTACATGGTCGATATGGTTGCGGAGGCTAAAAGAGGGGCTTACCTTTCGAAGATCGGTTATGAAGAGGCTATGAGTAATGTCGAGATATTAATGAACAAAAAAACAAAACCGAATGCGATTTTACTTGGGAATCCAGGTGTTGGTAAATCGACGATTCTTGAGACCATTGCTTACAAAATTGCAACCGCACAATATCCTTTGCGTTCTGTTTTTTTTGGAGCGAAATTAATTTCGGTCGATTTTACGGATCTGATGGCAGGTACGATCTATCGAGGGATGCTTGAACAACGGGTTAAGGAGATGATCCAGCTGGCAAAAAAAGACCCCAAAATTATCTATTTTATCGATGAAATCCATAAGTTTGTCGGAGCAGGGCAAACGATCGAGTCAAAGGTTGATGTTTCTGAGATGTTCTTACCAGTCTTGGCTCGAGGAGAGATCAGAGTTATCGGCGCATCGACAAATGAAGATTATGCACGGTGTATCCAACCAAAACGTGCCCTTGCCCGTCGTTTTCCTCAGGTGGTGATGGATGAGCCTACCCATGCCCAATGTTTTCTGATGCTACAGCATAGTTATGGCCAGACCTCAGGGAAGGAGCGTATCAAGATTTCTGATCATGCAATCGCAGCGGCTATTTTTTTTACCAAAGATATTCCACAACGGTTTTTCCCCGATAAAGCAGTTGATCTTATTGATGCTGCCGTTTCCTATGCAGAATTACATGGTGATACTGAAAATGATCTTATCCTTACTGAGCGTCATATTGCGGAAGTTTTGTGCTTGAACTGCTCAAAGAGTAACGTTAATGACTTAGTGCTATTATTTAAGGGTGCGATTATTCTTGATTTTGATTATTTCCCTGGACTCGTTGATAACGAAGTTGATGGATTATCCGATCATCTGCCGGGTCACTCTTAGGATGTTCTCCTCAAAGTTAGGCAGTTCGAGTTTCTGCTGGGGTCTTTCTGGATATTTCAAGAAAGAGGGAATCAGCATCAGAAGCTGCTGATTATTAGAAAAGGAATAGCCTAGGCTGTGTCGTTGCACGAATGGGATATTAAAACTTTCCCACCAGAGATAACGTGCGCTGGAGCGGCTGGTATTGTCTAAGAGAAGTTTCTTTTCGAGATAGATCGCTTCGTTAACCGTGCAAGAGCCTGTTTTTGTGATGATCAGGTCAGAAGCTGCCATCAGTTCAATGAGATCTTTTGTATAGCCCCGGATATGCATCACAAGGCCCGTTGGGAGCAAGAATGTATGCCGTCCTAAGAACTTGGCGCCTTGGTCTAATAGGAAGTTTCTGATCTTATTGCCCATCTTTTGATTGTGGCCTACGCAGATATTCATTTGGAGATGGAGCTGGTGCTGGCGGGGATCAAATTTACTCAGGGTTTTGACATGGTCAAAGAGCATGTTGCCGCCGACCGCTCCCATGATGAGAGTCACGGTTTGGTGGGATTCAAAAAGGTTGAATTTGGACCTAATAACTTGCAGCTCTTCAGGGGAGTATTTTTTCAGACAGGCGGGCCTGACTGGAAACCCCGTCACAGCCAGTTGATCCTCGCGGAGAGAAGTCTTCTGCAGGGTTTTCTTTCTAATTTCAGGATCGTCATAGGAGAGTGCGACTTTGAATTTGTGATGGGTCGGCTGTTTGGGAAATCCTTGTAAAAATGTCGAGCCGTCGAGGTCTGTTGGTATAATTAAAAAAGGGATATCCCAGCGGTGGGCTGCGCAAGCGACGCCATAATTAATGTAAGGAGTTGGCGAGATGATTAAATCTGGCGGCTGGATTTGCTGGCGGAGATATTTCTCAAATGCTTTTTCGATCGTTTGAGACTTCATGCATTTGGGGCCAAAACTGACCATCCATTTAAGAGCTCTATTCCAGTGTGCTTTGAGCAACACATTATAGAGGTCTTCTCCAGTAAAGTGTCCGCGTGTGATTCGATTGATCGGATCGATTGTGCCTAAGATGTCTGCAAGAACAGGGTTGATCTCAACCTCGTAATCATTTCCTAAGATCTGTTTGAGGGAATCGCCTGCCGTCTTGTGCCCCCCGCCTCCACGACTGATGAGCACAAGAATCTTCTTCTTTCTAGCAAGAGAGCTCAGTGGAATAGCAACATTTGACATTGTAAATTGGTCCTAAATGTTCCTATAATTGATCTCCGATTTTTAGGATAGGGTGTTATGAAAAGTTTATTTTTTAGCTTCATTTTATTGCTCAGTTCTCTATGCGGATCTCCTTCTTCATTCGTTAACGACGATTTGCAACAGCTTCTCAAGGTAATGGAAGTTCCTAATGATGGAACGCTTCCATCGATCATTGAAGCGACCCAAAAAACATGGAAAAGACCTGCCGGCAAAGAAATCTGGCACATCGAAAATAACCTCTCTGAGATCCAAGCCAAAGCTGTGATGGAGTATTGCTCTAAGAACCGGTTTTTCATAGAAATCATGCCCACCCAAAAGAGCTACGATTATGCCGTGATCTTAGGAGCCACCGTTGCAACGATGCAAAAACGGATCGATTTTTTGGAAAAAACGTTTAAGTCTGGAGCTCAATTCAAACAGGTCGTTTTACTCTCCGGGGCCCGCCCGCTAGATCTTACAATTGAGACTGCCCCCGAGGGGTGTCAAACAGAAGGGGAGGCCCTGGCCCATCTTTGGCAGGCCTGTCCTTTAAGCAATCAGGTTCCCTGGGCTCACTTTGACTGCCCCATGCGGGGGGCTGCGAGACCTAATACGGCTGATACCTACAACCTTTGGCTTGCCAGCAAGCCTAAGGCGGGATCGTGTGTTATGGTCTCAAATCAGCCGTATTGCCTTTATCAGCAATTAGTTACAGAAGCAGTTATGCCTAAGGGGTTTATATTTGAAACCGTGGGGCCAGCCTCTGACTCTTCCAAGGCTAACCCTGCGGCTATGTTAGATATGATAGCCCGGTGTCTTTATACCCTTGGTCAGTATTAAAATATTGTTGATGATTAATATTAAGCTAATAAATGGAATATAATTATGACGTTAGTTGTGCAATCTGTTAATCAGTCAAATGAAAAAATCTAAAGATCTTCATTAAGGTGCGGCATGATCCGCACCTTTTCTATTGAACGTTCATCAGAACTTAAAATTTCCAAGTCAAAATCGTCATGATGTAAACGCCAGCCTTTAGCAGGTATTGCTCCTGCACGGTGGTAGATATACCCTCCGAGGGTGTCGTATTCAGGGCTTTGTGGGATTTGGATGGCGAGCTCTTTTTCGATGTCGAGGATCCCCATGCGGGCATCGACAATCCAGCCTCCGGATGCAAGTACGGAATAGAGCACCTCTTGGTCGATATCGTCTTCATCGGCGATTTCTCCGACAAGCTCTTCTAAAATATCTTCGATAGTGATAATCCCTTCCGTACCGCCATATTCGTCGACGACAATTGCCAAGTGGATCTGCTTGATCCGGAATTCTTGTAATAGCTGAGAGATCTTTTTGGTCTCAGGAGTATAGACGACGGGTTTGATTAGGGAGGCTATGGTGTCTTCTTTTTTGGAGCCCGCAAAGGCAGAAAGGACGTCTTTATACAGGAGGACGCCGACGATACGGTCGATGTTATCTTGATAGACGGGAAGACGGCTGTACCGTTCTTTGAGGAAAACTTTAGCGGCTTCTTGGATGGTGGCATCTTCAGAGATGCAGGTCACATCGATGCGGGGGACCATGACTTCACGGACGTTTCTTTCTTTGAAGTTAGCCACTGAAAGGATCAGTTTCCTTTCTTGAGGATCGAGATGGGTCGAGAGTTCTGATTCATAGAGGACTTCGAGGATTTTATCACGGATAGATGGGGAGGAGAGTTCTTTTTGACTTTCAGGAAAAAACGCTTGGAGCATCTTCATAAAGAGCGCTGTAATCGGTGCAAAAAGGGTGAGAAAAATAGAAGAGACTGGAGCAAACAGCTTGATCGATAAGACTGGAGCTGCAGTTGCCAGGAACTTCATGAGCATGTCAGAGATAAGAGATAGGGTGATGATGATCGCGCCGATGGCTATTACCCAGAGGCTGTCAAAGGTGTAGCTGTGGCTTTCAAGGAGGCGGAGAGCCTGGTTAAAGGGAGGCTGGGTCAAAAGGAGGAAGATCGTGACGACGCCGTAGCAAAGATGCAAGACGTGCTTGCTGAAGCTGAGGGTAAAGAAGAGGCCCTCCCATTTACGGGGGCCAAAGAGAGGTCTTAGAAGATGCTGGAAGAAAAAGAGAGTTGGGATCTTTTTGAACTCTTCTTTGGATCGGAGTCGTCCGAGCTGTAAGATCGCAGTCGTCATCCCTGTAACGATGGCAGCACTCATCATAAAAGTCAGAGCTATAAAGACCTTCACAGACATAATCCTAGCTGATAATACAGCGGTGTTTTTTCGCAAGGGCCATGAGCCGTTTTTCTTCCCGGCGCATGCGGGCCCTCTTTTTACTATCGATATCGTCGTAGCCTAAAAGATGCAAGAGGCCATGTATGATATAAAGCGTAGTTTCTTCATAGGGTTTTTTGGGATTGTAGTCCAGGGCAG
>CAZFXE010000091.1:0-5793 GCA_964522945.1 uncultured bacterium | reverse complement strand
GCTCTGTGTCCTTTCGCAGCAGCATCTTGTAACGACACAAGATCCGTTTCTAATTTGCTAGCCAGACCTACTCTTTCCTGCGAAGTAGTGCTTGTGCTCTTAATTTCTTCATTAATCACATTTATCTTTTCAGTGATCTCTTGCGCTAGTCTATTGTAAAATATAATTTGTTGTTGAGACATCTCTAAATCTGATGAAACTGTGGAAAATGGATTTACTTTATCCCACATGGATAATGCATCAGTCTCAACTTGATTGATAATTCTTTGTCCCGGATATATTGAAAACTGAGTTCTTGTTTGTTCATGCTCACTTCTCGTGATCGTTTCTTTTGTATACATTGGAGGCACTGCCACTTGAATTCTCCTTAATTTTATTAATCTAAACTCAAAAACCACCCGTTAGGAAAGTTTTTGGAGACAACGACATTAACAATGATTACTTTAAAAGGTCAATATAACTAAATATTTTAATTCAAGTCATTAATACTAAATGATACTAAGAAATATTCTGGTTCAGGCTGCCGCGTCCTCTCAACATCAATCCCCGTACTTACCTGAAAGACATCTGCTATCGCATCATGGAACATAGCGCTCGCAAAGTACACGAACCTTTGCCCGATGAGCGGCTCAAAGCACAGACTTAAGACATGTGTGCAGAAGATGTGATTTCCATGCAAAACTAGATAAAAAAGATGCGTTAGTTCTCGGTAGGAACACCTATGAGGTAGTTTCTGGCTTTGATATCTGGCGTTTGGATGGACTAGCCACCCGAAAAATCGCGCAAATATTCGGTGGATTGCCAAGAATGTAGATTCCATAACTCGTTAAGAGGCTTGCACACCATGTTCACCTTAGGTATGAACCTCAGGTGTTTAACATATTTCTCTTAAATTCAATCACTTAATTTAACATATTCACCATAAACACGTACACGCCGCTACACTGCGCAAAGAACATAGAAGGACTTGACACACCACTACTTCTATGTTAAATTCCATGTTCAGTTATTTTTTGGCGGATTATGCTCGAACAGCTGTTGGCAAGAGATGAGGGAAAAACCCTCGAATTCAAAGAAAATACCAATTCGATTCAACGAATCGTCCAGACGGCGATTGCTTTTGCCAATACCGCTGGCGGCGTGATTCTTTTGGGCATCAAAGACACTACCAAAGAAGTCGTCGGCCTGAAAAATATTATTGAGGATGAGCTTAGAGTTGCAAATGCCATCGCCGACGCCGTTTCTCCACTCCTGGTTCCCTCTTTTCAACTATCCTCTTGGCGGCATCGCGATGTACTCATCGTGACTATCCCTCATAGTCCAATGCCCTATTTCCTCAAGTCCAAGGGAGAACACGAAGGAGCCTTTATCCGTTTTGGATCAACAAACCGCCCCGCGGATGCTCATATATTGGCTGAAATCAAGCGCCTTAAGGATCATATCACTTTTGATCAACTCCCTGATTGCAAACGCATTCCTGATGATCTCGATTTCGATCTGGCAAAACGCCTATTCGAACATATTGGGAAATCATTTACTAAAGGAACCGCCAAATCACTCGATTTGTTGGTAGAACATCAATCCAATCCATATCCATCGAGAGGGGCTCTTTTATTGTTTGGAAAAAACAGGGAAGAGCTTTTTCCTGATCCCCTGATTCGCTTGGCCCGTTTTGAAGGCACTAACAAGAACAAGTTTTTAGATCAAATGGATATTAGGAGTGCCCTACCTATGGCTCTCGATGAAATTTTAGCATTTGTTCGTAGAAACACTACGCTGAGTGCTGTCATCCAAAAAATTCGTCGTGAAGACATTCCCCAATATCAGCCTGTCGTTCTTCGAGAGGCTGTTTTGAACGCATTGGTACATGCTGACTACGCCAACATAGGCACCCCCATTTATATCGCTATTTTTGACGATCGACTGGAGATTACCAACCCTGGCGCGTTGCCTCTCGGTATGAGCCTCGAAATCGCACTTACCGGGGTTTCGCAGCTTCGAAACAAAGTCCTTGGACGGGTTTTTCGTGAACTCCGTCTTACGGATCAGTGGGGTTCAGGCCTGAATCGAATGATCGATGCCTGTCGGCAAAACAACATTACTCCTCCAAAGTTCGAAGAAGTAGGCCAATTTTTTCGCATAACCCTTTATCCTAAATCTGAGCCTGTCTCTCCAACTACCCACTGGCATATCCCGGTTATCGAATACATTCGCAAAAAAAAGAATATTTCGGCCAAAGCTGCTCAGGAATTATGGAAAATTTCCCGAAGAGCTGCTACGAATCGTTTAAAAGAAATGTGCGCTCAGGGCTTATTGGTGGAAATGTCCACTGGACCTCGCGATCCGCGTAAAGTCTTTATTTTAGCCGAACATAGCAATTAACATAGAAGTAGTGAGCTGCCAAGCTCTTCTATGTTCAGCTTATCCCAACTATCCGGAAATTCCGGACAGTTCAAAAATGACCACTGGATGACCACTTTCCTCTCAAGAATATTAAGCCTCGGTTCAGGCCAGCTCTGAAACGCTCCTTTAGGTTCAGGTCATTTGCGGAAAAATTGCGGAAAAACGGCCAGCCCTTTCTTCTTTTATCCAGGGGCAATTCCTCTTCTGCACAAGTTGGGAATTCTTTTTGGACACAACATTCCAAATCTATCTGGTGCTGCTCTAGTTCAGAGACAAATTCATCACACGATTTTTCTGCATGTGGCGAATTGCTGTGCTGTAATATCGTTCCAATTGAACCGATTTTAAAGTCAAAAGAGCGCTTTTGTCCCGGATTTTTAAACTGAAAAGAATCTCTGATTTGCTCACATACTTTTATAGTTTTTGGCATCAATCCTGGGGGCGTCAAAAAAATGATCCTTCGACAATTTCTAATAACTCTAAGAGCTATTAAGTAAAGCTGGTGAGTCCTTTCAGCTACTGAAATTTCATCTTCATTTTCGCCGTCTTTGAACTGGATAGTCGGACATCTATGCTCAAGTCCTGGAATAAACCGACCTCGGTGGATAAAGGCTTGTTGCAAGACCGCTAGATCCTCCAGCATTTCGATAGCAACTGGAATGTTGATTTGAGCGTCTTCTTTCTTTTTTTGGAGATTAAACATTTGGAGTGCAGCTTTTTGGTTAGCGTTCATCTCAGTTTTGAGATTTCGCCAAGCAAAGTACCCCGGTGCTAAAACAGGCCAGCTTGCAATCACCTTTTCGAGGATTGAATAAAGAGAATGGTATAATGGTAGGAAGAGATCAGAAAAAATACGACACGCTCCTGTTAACATGCTTAGATTCAGTATTTTTTAGTGCCTTAAGACCAAAGATTAGCATAAAAAGCGATTCCTGTCTTCTCCTGGCAATGGTGCGCGGGACCCATTCAACAGCTATGAAGAAACGAACCTAGAAAAATTGAACTTCTAGGTTTTTCTAGGTTGATTTCTAGGTTCGGCTAAAATAAAGGTTTTATAGGGATCAAAGGGACCGGTAGAAAGCTCGACAAGAAGCCCTTCTTCGCACATCTTTTTCAGGCGGTTAGTAGCGGTCCTACGGGTTAATTTCCAGATCTTTTCGGCTTCCATGGCGGAGATTTTACCGTGCTGTTGGATCTGCTCGATTATTGGCATATGCCAGGGTTCGGAGGGCACGACCTTTGCGGTTCTTGGGTAAAGGGTTACGCGGAAGAAGTGATCCAGCTCTTCAAATTTTGGGGCAGCGATATTTTGCTGGAGGCAGACGCTTCTGATACGATTCAGTCCAGATCCCCATTGCTCTATGAGCTGTAATTCTCGAAATACTCTGCCCAATACCTTGTTGCGGAGCTGAGACACACCCGAAAGGGCAGTTTCTAGGCTTAGACCGAAAGGCAGTGGCCCTGGGTTCGTGATCTCTAATCGGTTATCAAAAATAGCCACTTGAATCGGAGATCGTTGCGTTGAATAGTCTGCGTGTAGAATTGCATTGATCACCGTTTCTCTCACCGCAGCTGGAGGATATTCAGGGATGTCTTCTCTTCGAGCTGAATGGAATTTTGCTGCCAAAGAAGTGTTTCGCTGGATGAAGGCCAAAATCTCATCGATAACTAAGTGGAGGGGACTTTTGATTTCTGCCTGATCCATCACCCCGCTTTTCGTGATGCCCTCGAATCGAGCCAGTCGAACGAAAGGGTCAGGAAATAGCCGGTCGCGATCCTTTCCAAAGAGAAGGAGGGCTCCCTTTGTTGGGTACTGGTTTTCTTGATAGTCCACGAGCAATTCTAGCGATTTGGCAGTAGATTTTGTGAAGGGTTTATTAAGCGGGGAAAATAGTTGGCGCATCAGCTCAAAATCCAGGTCATCGGGAGTTGATCTCATTTCAGGTGATTGGTCGAATGAAATGTGTTCTTTGAGTCGTTTGATTTCAGCGATGAGAGAGGCGTCAGCTACGCGGTTCGTTGAGCCAAGGCGGACATAAACGCCATCGGGTTCGCCTTTGGCCTTGAGATAAAAGGGAGCGAATCTGTGAGGGACGGTCACGATCAGGACATCGCGCCCCCGCCAGGAATGGAATTGCAGATTTGGGAGAATAGAGGGGCTCACGGAATCGGCGACGGCATTGGCTACGCGCTCTTCATCTTCTAGGATGTTTGCCACTCCGATAACTTGTTTCGTGTCTCCTTTGACTCCAATGATGAGAGTGCCTCCAGCCGTATTGGCAAATGCGATCACGGTTTGGACGATTTTTTGAATCGGCTGGGCATTTTCTTTGAACTCAATCGTTTTACTTTCTGGCTTTGCGAGCAACTCTTCTAGCATACTGCCTCTCAATATGAACCTAGAAAATAACATAGAAATCTTGGTTCGTCAACTGTTGCTAGGTTGATTGAGTCAAAAAGTTGAGAAGAATGGCTGGGTGTCATAAAATTTTTTCTATTTTACAGCGAGTGACAACGGAAAGAAAGAATATGTGTCAGCTACTGGCGAGAGCCTCTATCTCAATCTTTGACACAGGTTCCCTAAATGAATAGATGGTTCATATCCGACACCCACTTTTCGCATACTAACATCATCCGTTACACTGGACGGCCTTTCCAATCTGTAAACGAGATGGATGAGCGGCTTATTGAGAACTGGAATGAACTCGTTCAGTCCCAAGACACGGTATTCTTTCTAGGCGATTTCGGTCTAGGTACAACGGATTTTCTTGCAAGTCTTTGTGCTCGACTTCATGGGAATAAGATTTGTATTCGAGGCAACCACGATGGAAGTCCAGCTAAAATGCACAAGATTGGGTTTATGCTCGCTCTAGAATCAGCTTTCATCAAAATTGGCCGACATCAAGTCGAACTTGTTCACGTTCCTAGCCAGCCTGCGCCCCCACATTTTCAGCTTCATGGCCATGTTCACGAGAAACGTCCCAATAAACTAATTGATCGACAGCTAAATCTATCCGTCGAAGTTTGGAATTACAAACCAGTTTCCGAGAAAACGCTTATTAGCCTGCTCGATTCTGCGCAAGGAGATATGTATGAAAAAAAATCAGTCAGGTTTGGGTTAACCAAACTGAGCTAGGCAAAAAGTTTGGATTATCTGCTGTTACTGTCGGTAAAATCCTGATAGAACACGAGCTGAAAGATTCTAGGAACGGTCAGGCGACTCAGAAGGCAATCGAAGGCGGATATGCTAAATCTACACCATTAAAAAACGGCACGCCTTCTTTTATGTGGCATCTTCAGAGAACAAAAGATCTAGTCAGCAAGAAACATGTGCCTTTGAGTGAAGTCGACTATTGGGTTAACGAAGTGAAAAAAAATCTCTTGGAAGCG
>CAZFXE010000090.1:0-5794 GCA_964522945.1 uncultured bacterium | reverse complement strand
TTTGACAAAGCCGCAGCAAGCAAATTGTCACCTATTTACCTCTCGGGTTAATAACGCCGAAAGAGATTTTATTATGGCAATCACACTTATAAATTTCTAACCATCAGGGAGTTGATCTTATGTCGAAGAGTAAAGATGCCCGTAAAGAAGAAAAGAAAAAGCCTAAGCTGTCGCTCAAAGAAAAAAGAATAGCTAAAGCTGAGAAGAAAAAAGCGAAAGTCTAAGATTTTTAGCCGATTGTTTGAAAGAGGAAGATAGTTTCCATTTCTGCACGGGTCAGACCGCCGTGCATCGCGAAAAATTTTTGATCAAAACGGCCTTTTTCGTACCACCAGATGGAGTTGTTGCCATAGGGCAGTATGACTAAATTGCCCACTCTTTCAAGAAAGTTTGAAGAGACCTCTCTTCCAAAAAAGCCTTGGTCAATGAGCTCGGTAGTTTCACAAATAAGCGCATAATTTTGAAGCGTCTTGGTCAAAATCGTTTTTGCCTCGAGCAGTTTTTCTGGAAAGACATGTAAAAAATAGTCTCTGCAAGAGCCTGCCGGTGTGATCAGCTTGCCATCAGCCCCTTTTAAAATCATCGATTCCAATGAAGGGATATCACGGTTGAGAAAGATCGTCGTCCGAGGATCAATCCTCGTCATCCCATGGTCTGCAGTCACGAGACAGGCAATCTTCCGTTTGCTTTTAGAAAGTTCCTTCCAAAACGCTTCTAAAGCGGTAAAACATTCGTCCATGGCCTTTTCAACTTGTTTCGATTCCATCCCATGCTTGTGGCACTGCGAATCGACTTCTCCAAAGTAGATGTAAAAAAGACCGTCTCGATCCATCTGTGCAGCAAGAGAAGAAAGGCAGCTGGAGAATTTTTTATAACCGGTGACCTCCCCACCCCGGAACATCCAGTTCGAATAAACGGAATGGGCAATCTCTTCAGGTTGGAAAATATAAGAAGCGATCCCTTCTTTTTGCAGTTTTTGAAAAACCGTTTCTGACGGAAAGATTTTTTCTGGTTTGATCACATTTTGCAAAGTCCCGCATTTTTTATCTCCTGCATAGGAAAAAAGAAGTGGAGCGATCACCCGATCGAGTTTGGGTTCATAATAGAACCATTCGTAGGTTCCAGTCTGCCCTACATTCGACCCTGAACAAAGCGTTGTAATATGAGCAGCAGTTGTAGATGGAAACTGCGCTGTCAATTTCGAGACAATGCCGTCTCTAAAAAATCTCGATAGAAATGGATATTTCGTATGGTTTTTTTCTAAGAATTGCCAGCCAAATCCATCGATGAGGATTAAGACAACACTGTCGTAATCATCCTGGACCCAGCAATCTTGGGGCAGCGCATCGGTTTTTTTCCCGAGAAGGCTCATGACCGTGCCGGGGATTTTAGAAAAACAATAACTCTCATAGAGAGGACGGCAAAACTCAAACGTCCAATTCGCAGCTTTAACGGCCTCAATGGACTTATGATTGATCATCAAAGAACCTGGTTGGTAGCATCGGGCACATTATTAATCTTTCTTTCTTTTGCCACTGCCGTGTCGACATTGTCAAGCCCTGCCGCACAATTCGAGATCACTCTCAGAGCTTTTGCATTTTCAAGAATTTCCTTGTCTAACCGATCAGGGGTGGACGAAAGAATCCCATTGAAGTTTCCTTCGCGCGGAAGCACTTGATCATGGGGGTTCTCCTCCAGGATAAAACGGGAACGTAATAGTTCAGTTGCAGCCGGGATAAGATGCCGTGTAATAAAAATCTTACGCATCTATTCATCATGATTTTTATGTATTTTTATGTCAAAACTTGTAATATTATTTCGAAAATTATTTACCTCTCGGGTTAATATCTTTTAGGGTGAACCTTCAATCGCATGAATAAAAAAACCATCACAGTATTTACATTGGCCATGATCAACATGGCTGCCATCGGCAGTGTTAAAAACTGGCCGACGATAGCCGAATACGGCTTTTCTTCAATATTTTACTATCTTCTCGCAGCGATCATTTTCTTTATTCCTTCTGCTCTTGTTGCCGCTGAACTTGCGACCGGCTGGCCAAAAATCGGAGGAATTTTCGTCTGGGTCAAAGAAGCCTTCGGACACCGATGGGGCTTTTTGTCTATCTGGCTCTTATGGGTCGAAAACGTCATCTGGTATCCAACCATTCTGACCTTTATTTCCGCGACATTCGCTTATATGATAAGCCCCTCGCTGGCCTCTAATAAAACCTATCTTATCCTGACCTCGTTGTCAGCTTTTTGGTTCATGACCTACCTCAATCTTAAAGGCATGAAAATCTCGGGATGGATTAGCACTTTCGGGGTCATCTTTGGAACTTTTGTCCCAGCCGCTGTGATCATTGGCCTCGGCTCCCTCTGGTTTTTTTCCGGCTCTCCCCTCCAAATCCAATTTAATCTCGAGAGCTTCATCCCCAACATGTCCAGCCCTGAACAACTTGTTATTTTCACAGGCGTTCTCTTTTCTCTCTGCGGCATGGAGATGTCGGCCATCCATGCCAGAGATGTCCAAAATCCTCAACGCAACTATCCCCGCGCGACCCTCATTTCCGTTCTTTTGATCCTCGGCTTAACGATCCTGGGAGTGCTCGCCATCGCCTGCGTCATTCCACAAAAAGAAATCAGCCTTACAGCCGGATCGATGCAGGCCTTCGTCTCCTTCATGGATGCCTATAATCTCCATCTATTAGTGCCCGTCATGGCGTTCCTTGTCGTCATCGGCGCTCTTGCTTCATTAAGCACCTGGATTGTCGGACCCAGCCGCGGACTTTTAGCTGCTGCTCAATATGGCGATCTTCCCCCCATCTTCCGCCGCCTGAACAAACACGGCATGCCCAAAAATCTCCTTCTTCTCCAAGGCGCCATCGTGACAGTGTTAAGTCTTCTTTTTCTCTTGATGCCGACAATCAATAGCGCTTACTGGATTTTAATTGTGATGGCCGCTCAAGTCTACCTCCTCATGTACCTGCTCATGTTTGCAGCTGCGATCAAACTCCGTTATTCAAAAACCAACGTCTTCCGGGCTTATAAAATCCCCGGTGGAAAACCCGGGATATGGGTCGTTGCCGGCATGGGTATATTAAGCGCATTCGCCACTTTGATCATCGGATTTTTCCCGCCTGCTCAGTTTTCGACAGGAAATGTCACATTTTATGTCGGTTTTTTGATCCTAGGCATGCTTCTTTTTTGCTCAGCACCTTCCTTAATTCTCCGTTTCAAAAAGCCTTCCTGGTCCATTAAACTTGCCCATGAGAATGACAATGAGTAATACCTCCTGGGAGTCTTCACACAAATGGTACGACTGCCTCGTCGGCGAAAAGGGGCACTACTATCACGAGCACATCGTTCTCCCCAATTCTCTCAAACTCCTCTCTCTTAAATCGGGCGACTCTCTTTTAGATCTCGGCTGCGGACAAGGCGTTCTGAGCCGCCATCTTCCCGTAGGCGTTGAGTATGCCGGCGTCGATGCTTCCCCCTCTCTCATCAAAGAGGCCAAACAGCGGTCTCAAAAACCGTTTTACGTCCATGACATCACCAAGCCTCTCAACCTGAAACATCCTCCGTTTTCCCATGCAGCTTGCATTCTCGTTATTCAAAACGTTGAAGACCATCTCAAAGCTTTCCAAAATACCGCCGCCTGCCTAAAACAAGGAGGAAAGTTCCTCCTCGTGATGAATCATCCTTGCTACAGGATCCCCCGCCAATCCAACTGGGGAGTCGACGAGGCCAAAAAGCTCCAATACCGCCGAATTGATCTCTACATGAGCTCATTAAAAATCCCGATCCAGACACATCCCGGCCAAGGGGCAAATTCACCCCTGACCCTGTCATTTCATCATCCCCTCTCGACTCACGTCGAGGCTCTTTCCAAAGCAGGTTTTGTCGTTGAAAAATTAGAAGAATGGATCTCCGATAAAAAAAGCACCGGACCAAAAGCCCGGATGGAAAACCGCAGCCGTGAAGAATTTCCCCTTTTCCTTGCCCTGCTCGCCCTCAAAATCTAACAATTATTTTTGCATTTGCAAGGCTCTAAGTGTAAAAGAGTTATTTTCTGACTTGCATTTCTATTTCAAATGGACTAGACTAGACTTAGTCGATATAAATCAAAAGAGGAAAGCCTTATGAAGATCGTCAATATTCACGATGCAAAGACTCATTTTTCAAAGCTGGTAGATGCAGTTATCCATGGAAGTGAGATTGTCATAGCCATGGCGGGAAAACCTGTAGCTATGCTCATCCCCATCACTAAAAAAACTGCAAGACGGTTTGGTGTACTCAAGGGCAAAATTAAGATAGCAAAAGATTTTGATGCAGCTCTTCCGGATGATTTTATTGCAGAATTTGAGGGCTGACTATGCGCTTGTTGCTAGATACGCATGTTTTTCTTTGGTGCATTAAAAACGATCGACGACTGTCCAAGATGGCAAGAGCTAAGATTACACATGCCTCGGATGTCTACATAAGTAGTGCTTCGATTTGGGAAGCGATGATTAAGATTAAACTCAAAAAGCTAGATGCTAACATAGACCAAATGGTTGAATCTATTGTTGAAAGTGGATTTTTGGAACTTCCTATTACCGCGCAACATGCCGCTGCAATTTCACGCTTACCCGATATCCACCGAGACCCATTTGACAGGCTCTTAATTGCACAAGCTATAGTTGAACCTCTAACCTTCTTAACAGCAGATGCGGAATTGAAGAACTATTCAAAACTCGTAGAAGTAATATAAAAACCGCAGCCGTGAAGAATTTCCCCTCTTTCTGGCGATCAGTGCAATTAAGAAATAATCATGACTACGGTTGATATTAACCCGAGAGGTAAATAGGTGACAATTGGCGCTAGCGAGGCAAAGTCAAATCGAAGCAAAGCGTTCCGCACGAGCGAGACCATTGCCGAAAGGCAAGGCGAAGAACCTATCCCGATATTCTAAAAGTTTGATTTTTGATGGATTTTTTCGCAGATTTAAAAACCACTTCGCAGGACATACTTGAATAAGTAGGCCAAGAAGTGGCTTTTAAATATGCGGAAAAAGGCGCAAAAAGCGAAGTTTTAGAATATCGGGATAGGTTCAAAGAGGAGGATCGATTTGACAAAGCCGCAGCAAGCAAATTTCACCGATTTACCTGTCGGGTTAATAAAACAAGCCATCGAGCTTCTCAAAGAAGAGTCCTCCTCACAAGGCTCTATTCTTGCTTCGCCGGAAGAAACCGCTTATTTTTCACCTCAGAAAAAACAAGCTGTTCCTTCAAAAAAATCTACGGCTGTAGAGATCGATGCTGAGATGAGGCAAATGGTCGCAAAGGTCCTGCCCGATGCCGCTTTAGCTTCGACAGTTCCCGACGATGCTTCCGCAAAAAAAATGGCTCATCTCTACAAAGAACAACATTTGACAGCAAAAGTCCTCGTGCTTTCCTTTGGAGAGATAGGCCCTGCTTTACAGTTTCTGCAAAACGTCGCCAAAGCCATCGACACACTGCTGGCTCCGGCCAAGCTGATTGAAATGCGCAAGATCGAAAGAGAAAATTCTTGGGAAATCACTCTCTCATCTCCCGCCTTGCAACTCATCCTTGCACCCCCTTTCATGGAATGGAAAAGCATTTCTCTAGCCCGCTATTACCGGGAAAACCCTTCCTCTAAAACCCACTTTCTCAGCAGCACGCCCTTGCTCCTAACGCAGCCGATTGCTGCTTACCTCAAAAACCCCGACCTCAAACGTGAATTATGGAAGAACCTCTCTACGCTGCTGTCTACGTCGACGTAGCGCTGGATAAACC
>CAZFXE010000089.1:0-6048 GCA_964522945.1 uncultured bacterium | reverse complement strand
CAAAGTGAATTGGCCTTCCAGTTGACCTTTTCTTTATAGAGCCACTGACCCCAAACGTTACAGATGATGATAATCGTCACTGCAAATAAGGGGAAAATAACGGCATGTTCTATCGAAGTTGAAACTTCTGTCGCACGAATCATAAAAAATGTTCCAACGCCGTTGGCAACACCGCCCAGCATTCCGTAAAGCACTTCACGCTTCTTAGGGACTCTCTTTTCTGCTGCTACATAGATCGCAGTTTGGATCAAAAAGGCAACGCAGAAGACCATCGGCATGAACCACTGACACTTCGCATCGTCCATATCGAAGGAAAGAAACAGTCCATTTTCTCCAGGAAAATTAATGAAAAGGGCTCTCCAGCTTAAGAAGACCAAGAAAAGAACATGGAGGAAAAAAGCCGCTGTGACAAATATGATCCAATTCGATTTCTGCTGGCTGCGCGATGTGGCCCATCCGGCCCAAAAAAGACCGCCGACCACTAATAATGAACCTGCTCCATTCCAGAAAGTGTATTGATACCCGAAAGAAGCTCCAAAAAGTAAAACCATTAAGATAGAGGGCATGACGGTGGATGAGTTCAGGGCTGCAAACGTCAGTCCGGGAGGTCCTGTTTCCAGGGATCTTCCAAGCGATGCCATCATGAGTGCTAAAACAACCCCGCCAGCGATCGCAAATCCGGCCATGCAATTACTCCAATGGTAATCGCCGCTTCGAACAGGATTCAAAAGGACGGCAACCAAGAAAACGATGAATAGCTGAATCATCAGGAACGCTTTGCTGGTCCCTCCGGCATCGATACTGCGCCTCATACAGTAGTTGGAAAGGGCAATAAATAACGCCGCGATCAGAATCAGTTGTATCCCCATCATGCAAAATCTCCTTTCGTGATATTACGAGTAATCGTAGTCAATCAGGACAATTTTTGAGGACAAAAAAAGGCTTTGTCTGTTCAATATAGGAAATACTACTATCTTTAAGGGGTAACATGACCAACATTTTAATTTCGACGTGTCTGTTTCTTTTAGCCGCACAGCCAGCAATGGTCCCACAGGAAAAACTGACGCAGCAAGAAGCTTTTTTCCTGCGAAGAATGACTGAATTTTGGAAAGACCGCGATTATCCTCTAGTGAAAAAACAGATCGAAGACTTCCTAGCTAAAAATACAGAATCTGCCATCCACGACAACCTGCATGCGATTTTAGCCGATATCCTTTATCAAGAACGGGACTATTCCAAGGCTCTCCTATTCTATGGGAAAATCAACGACGTTTCTCTGCAGCAAAAAACTCTAGTCCGCAAAGCCCAATGCCTCTATTTACTGGGCGATTACGATGCTGTCATTGCAGAGGCTTTGCCGGTTGTCGCTGACAAGACTAACAATGCCGAATCTGAGCTCCAGTTTTTACTTGCTGATTCACTGTTTCGAAAACTTCAAAAGATTGCAGACGTCTCTCAGCAAAAAGAACTGGCATCTCTAGCGAAGCCCCTTCTTTTAGGGCTGTATGAGACTACCTATAAGGATAAAGTGCTTCTGCCGCTGGCTGAAGTGCACCGCCTCCTGGAAGAAAATGCACAAGCTGCGGCCCTCTACGTTGTTCTGGCCGAAACAATGCCTGATAGAAAAGAAGAAATTCTGCTCCAAGCAGCTTCTCTGCAAATGAACTTTAGCAAAAGCGACGCCATTGCAACTTTTCAAAAGGTTGTTGATTTGGGACAGGGTAAAGCTCGTGAAGCCGCTTACAATGAACTGCTCTTGCTTTTCCAAGAAGATCGCTTTTCCGATCTCACCTTGCGTGCAGCGGTTTTGGCTCCACACCTAACAGATGAAAAAATGGCCCTCTTTAATTTTTGCTTAGGCCGCAGCCATTTCAAATTGGAACAATTCTCTGATGCAATTGTTTATTTCGAGCGGTACCTGCAACAAGAAAAAGAAGCTACCTCTTACAAAAGGGCCGCTTTCCTAACCCTGATCAGTTGCTCACAAAAAATTAACGATCCACAGCTCTTTGATCAAGTGTTGGAACAGTTCCTGACAGCATTCCCGGGCGACGAAGAGGCTGGAAAAGCCCTTCTTCTGCATGCACAGACAGCTCTGCAAAGCGGCAATGTCGATCAGGCGACAACAGATCTCGGAAGACTTTTGATCGCGTATCCAAATTTACCAGAAAAAGAGACGCTCCTTTACGACCATGCTCTGCTTCTGTCTAAAACTCAAAAATGGCAAGAAAGCCATGATGCTTTTATCTCTTTCTTAAACAAATTTCCTCAGTCCCCTCACGTCAATTTGATTTGGGTCTCGATTGTCCACTGCAGTGTACAGGAATTGAAAGCGGCCTCTCCTGAAAATGTATTAACTAAAAAAGGGCAGCTGGCAAGCGATCTGCAGCAAGCGCTTTCTAAATCCAATCTTTTCTCGCCAGAAGAACAAGCCAACTACCGTTTCTTAGTTGGACAGCTGCACTTCGATCTGCAGAACTATCTGGAAGCTTTGATTCAACTCACATCTTTCAGTACTGATTTCCCTGACCACCCGTCGATTCCTCAAGCTTTTATTTTACAAGCCCGGCTCCATCACGAATTGAACTCCGCACCGGAAATCTTTGTCGCAATCGCTGAAAAAGCCCTCGAAGTCACAAAAGACCAGGAAAACAAGACAGCACTTCGTCTCCAGCTGTTTAACGCTTACCTGACGATGAAAGAATACGACAGGGCTGCCCACCACCTTTATCAAACCCATATGATCGATGATATTTCAGTCCAGATAGAAAACCAACTTTGGCTGGCCCATTATTATTACGAAGGGGCTAAAAAGGGGGATAATGACCATTTAAGCCGGTCTACTAGCCTTTACCAAAAAATTCTAAAAACAGATGAAAACTATGTTGTCCATTTTAACCCAGAGCAAACCTATCTGGAAAATGAGGTTGTGAGATTTTCCGAGCTGCTCCCAGCGCGGGATAAAAAGAAGCTGCTGGCATCACTGCATGAGATGCACTTTCAGAATCAAAACTTAAGCTGGAAACTACAACGCCACACGCTTAATGAGCTCGGTAAATTGTATCTTTCACTCAATGAACCTGATGAAGCTTTAAAAGTGTTCGATGAGCTCATCGCATCGTCAGATGCAGGTCTTTCCGATGTAGCAAATGCAGCTTTACTTGAGAAAAGCCGCATCTTGATCTCCCGTTGCCCCGAATGCGATAGGAACGAGTCGAATCCTATAATCAGCCAGGTGCTCTCTACTTTGAAAGACCTCCAGATCCAGAAGAAGCTCTCTTGCGAACCTCTTCATTTGGAAGCAGCTTTAGAGTATGCGGACATACGTACGCAGCTGGCTGCTCCTGAAACTCGCAGCGAATCAGCAATTTTCTTTTTGAACCGCATCAAAGACGACTTCAATTCAAAAGACAACATGATCGCTCAAGAATATCACGAAGCGCGCATCCGGTTTCCTGAAAAAGATCTCATCTACCAAAACTATATGAAATGCATTGAAGCCGAGATCCTCCGCCTAGAAGCGCAGCTAGCGAAAGAACAGAACGATTTAGAGAAAGCAAGCCGCTCTGAAGAAGTCGCACTTGCACTTTTAAACGAAGTTTTACAAGATATTCACATTACACCGTACTTGAAGAACAGAGCGCAGCACAATTTGAAAGCGCTTGAGAGCACTGGGTCTATAAAGGAATAATGAAAGATTCTCTGTTATTGAAATGTCTTGTCGCCTCGGGAGCGCTGCATGCGATTGCCATGACAGCGTTTTTCGCACGTCCTCTTCATTTCAACCCTAACTCATTAGCAACGCTGGGCAAAACAGCGCCGACTTTTTTGAAAAATGAAGAACTCGTCATCTTGAAAAAAGATGCCGCTTTGGAAGACGCCTTTAAAGATTTTATTGTCGTCTCTCCTCTAACTCCTCTTCCCACCAATGGGATCAAACAAGTTGCTCTCGAAAGCTATTCAACACTGGACGAACCTACAGCACTTCCAACGCCTGCCGAGCAGCCTCTGATCCTTCCTGACCTCTCTAGAGAATTGGCGACGCCGGATCTGCCAGTCAAACCGTTAGATCTTACAATTGCCGGGATTGCAGTTGAAGCCCAAGATCCAAATTTAAGCCTAACCCAGCCCGCTCCTTCTATCCTGCCGACGCGTCCTGATATGAATCCTTTTGAGAGCTTGGTTCTGCAATCTTTTCCTGAGCAGCAAACACTTGCGCCTGAAAACATCTTGGATTTTGAGTTCCTTCCTTCCCAAGAAAAATTCAGCGCAGTTGTGCCTCCGCCTTCTTCACCTCCTCCTTCTCATACAATTATTGCCAGCGATGTCTCCTTGCTTTCCAAGCAAGAGAGTCTGGCTATGCCTGAAATTTCTTTAGAACAATCTCCCATCGCTGCTGCAGTCCCCAAATTACAGCCGTCTGTACCGTCTGCTCGTTACTCTGCACTTCCTTCTCTCTCAAGCTATGGAATCCCTGAGTACAAGAGCGTCGAATGGAATGATGCTTTTGATATCGATATTAAAACCCTCTCTAGAGAAGAGGGCGGTTATCTCTTTTCTTTAACCTTCGTTCCCAAAATCGATCTGTCGCAGCATTGCTTGAAACAAAACTACTATTTCCTGATCGACCGCTCCAGTTCAATCGAAAGACACCGGTATCAATCATTCAAAAGAGCTGTCACACGCGCAGTCGCTAGCTTGCGCGAAGGCGACAATTTCAATATCATCATTTTTGATTCAAAGATTGCCCGTCTTAGCGAAAAGATAGTGCCGTTTAACAAAAAAAATCAGAGGCTGGCAGAAGAATTTTTAGAAAGACAGCCGCACGGTCATTACGGCCCGCCTGTCGATCTCTATTCTTCTTTGGGTAAAATCATTCCTTCTCAGGTCGATGAGGAAGAAGCACACACTGCAATTTTGATTTCCGATGGAGAGTCTTCCCTTAAACTCGATAAACAAAGAAGTCTTATCAACGCATGGCTACAATCCAACCGCGGCAAAATCACTCTTTATACCGCCGCTGTCGGACAAGACAACAACCTCTCTTCTCTTGACCTTTTAGGCACTGTCAGCCGCGGCTCCTTGCTCTATTCCGATACCCATACGGGATTTCCTCGCAAACTTGCTAAACTCGTGCTGACGCTACGCTCTCCGGTTGCCAAAGAGATGTCCCTGAATATCCTCGACACCGATTCGTCCTCCCGCCTTCAGCTCTATCCTTCATCTTCCCGGCTTCCGTATCTCTTCAGCGACCACCCTTATGTTCTATATGGCACAGCGGAAAAACTCTCTGACTTTACTTTGATATTAGAAGGTAAAAACAAAGGACAGGTCCTTTCGATCAAAAAAGCGATTTCATTTACAAAGGCAAGACCTGGCAACCGCCTTCTATCTAAAGAATGGCAGGCCCAGCAAGCTCACCTATTTTATGAACAATATCTTCAGGAAGGAAAGCCTGTCCTTCTTGAGCAAGCACAAAAACTCCTCTCGGATGAGCCTACGCGTTCTCGGCGGTAAATACCGCAGCCTCCTCCTTCAATCTCCCCGCGGTGCTCAAACCCGCCCGACAACCTCCATGCTGCGCAAAGCTGTTTTCGATATGGTGCAAAGCTCTATTGAAGGATCCCGTTTTCTTGATCTCTTTGCCGGAAGCGGCGCAATGGGCATAGAAGCCCTTAGCCGCGGCGCCAGCCAAGCAACTTTTGTCGAAAGCCATAAAGACGCACTAAAGTGCATCAAGGCCAACCTAGCCGCGTTAAAGCTAGAAAAAGAAGCACCCGTCTATTCGTATGATGTGTTTGATGTGATGAAAAAACTCGAAAAGAAAAGCGAGACTTTTGACATTATTTATGCCGATCCGCCTTATCATATTACTTCTATCTATGAGGAGCTGCTCACTTATTTGGACAGTTCCACGCTACTGACTAAAGGAGGAACTCTTTTTCTAGAGAGCCTCTCTCCATCTCCTTTGAAAAAAATGGAGCTTCAGCATCTTGTCCCTATCGACCAGCGCCGCTTCGGGACATCGCTTTTGCATCAGTACAGATC
>CAZFXE010000088.1:0-6050 GCA_964522945.1 uncultured bacterium | reverse complement strand
CAAAAGTCTTTAAAGGTTTCTTTTCTAAGCCGTACATATTCCTAACTCCCTCGTTTTAAGAACTTCTGAGAATTGCCAGTTATTGGCAAGGCACCTTCTCAGGGGGTCCCCATTATTGCAGATTGTAGTTAATCTTAAATTTTAATCCATCTTTTTCAAGCATCACCGCTGTCGGCGAGATCGCAGTGATGACCATTCCGTCTAAATTATCGCCCAGACTCAAGATCTTTCCATTGATAACGATGAACTGGCTGGCTCCGTCTTTTTTGGAGTACCCCATCACCTTATACTTACTGGTCAGATCAACAAGCGAGCTGTCTTCATTTGTATAGACGACATAATTTTTCAGCATGCGGACGCCGGCAACCGCCTTAAGTTCTTTGATCAGCGAATCAAATCTGTGGCTATCTTTTCCATCAACGCGTCCTGAGAGCACGATCTCCCCATCAGTCAGCTGATACGCCACATTGTTAAAGCCTTTTTCTACAAGCATGCTCTGAACTTGGGTCGTTAAATTGCTTTCAACAACCACTTGGTTGTCCAAACGGTCGAGATACGGGAAATTGACGTTGAGGTAATCGGAAAGAGCTTGCCCTTGCTCGAGCGTTTGGAGATATCCGCGGACGACAAATTTCCCAGGTATTGGAGAGGTGATTGAGATCCCTTGCCAGGCCGAGTTGGTCATGAGCAACGCGTTGATATTTTCCCAGACATATTCATCAATAACAACAGAATCTTCGATATTGGTAATGAAGGGGAGTCCGCGAAGCTGATACATCAGCTCTTGTTTTTCGATGGCGGTCAGGACATGGCCTGTCAGGAACAGTTTTTCCGAGCCTTTGTTATATGAGAACTGAATGTCAGGGTATTTAGTCACGATTTCAGAAACTTGGTGAGACTCATCTTTGGTGGCGACGATGACAGGCTCGCTATTGAAAAGAGAGACCATGCTGACGAACAAAACCAACAAGAAGACGCCAATCACACCAGCTAGCATTAAGTGCTTTCTGGGAATGACCATTTCGCGCCAATTTTTAACTTGGACAGTCGATGTTTCAGCAGGAGCTTCTTCTTGTAAAAGAGGCGCTTCTGAAATTATAGTCTCGCGGGATTGCTGGAGATCGATGACCAGAAAAGAGGTTGTTCCGAGAGAGACTTGGTCTTGAGAGTTGAGCGGGTGTTTGTCGGTGATCATTTTGCCGCCGACTAAAGTGCCGTTGCGGCTTCCGAGGTCTTCAATGTAGACCATGTCATTATCATCAACGGAGATTCGGGCATGCTGACGGGAGACACTGAGATCTTGGAAAATGATATCGCAAAGCTCAGGGTCTTTGCCGATCACATAGGTCTTGCCTTTATGCATGTAAAATTCAGCGCCGGCATTTGGTCCTGTGATGACTTTGAGCATCCACTTGGCTTCCGGGGCCGAGGAGACGGAAAGAGAGGTTAAATCAGCCGGTTCCTCCATGAGGGAAGGGAGGAGGACTTCGACTTTAGGAAGGTGTTCGCTGAATCGGAAGAAAGTATTGCCGATCTGGATGATATCGCCTTCTCGGAGCAGGACAGGCTCGGAGATGATCATTCCATTTTGGGTCGCGGGGTTGACGGCGCTGAGGTTTTCGAGGATGTAGCCTTCTTGAGTCAGGCGGCAGATCACGTGCTTGCGCGAAACCATTGGGTCTTCTAGGACGAGTCCCACAACGTCGGGATCGCGGCCCATCACCCATTCAGTGCCTTCTTCGAATCGTAAAATGAGTCCGTCTAGCGGACCCTCTTCCCCTATTAAATATCCAGCCATGATTTAACTTTTTTCTGCCTCGGTTTCAAAACGCACAGTTTCTTTTTTCCAATACTCAACGAAATTGGCGAAATCCTCGAGGCTGTCTTTAAACGCTTTATAATTCATCTCATACGGCAAACTCAAAGAGAGTGTCAAGAAACTTTCGTCTTCTTTAAGCCCTAAAGTTGCTCCTCCGGTCCCTTGACCTAGGAAATTAGCCTTCATCAACAGCATGAGGAAATCTTCTTTTTTCTTTTTTGGAAGCGGTCCGATGTTGGAAGAGAAGTAAAACCCTGGATCGAGATCTTTCATCACGATGTCAAAAGAGCTGATTTTGAAGTGGTGGAATTTAAGATCATCGGCAGGAGGCACTGCTCCTATTCCTAACTCTTCGCAAAGCTGCTCTAACAAGGTTTTAAGTATCATCGTTTGTGTGTGTTTGGGGAACTCGGATAACCGCGGTTCCTGCCCACTGTTTTATGCACTTAGGAATAAAAATGCAATTTAAAAGAAAATTTGTTAACTGTGTAGAAATGAAAAGCAGACTGCAAAACTTATCCGAATCCTTACAAAAGTTCGAAACAGGCAGGATCTCTATTCCTGAAATTGCTGAGGAGTTTGTTCGTTTATTTGAGGAGATAAATTTAAAAGCAGAAAAGATTTCTTCCGATCATAAAGAAGAATTTGCTACAGAGTCCGTAGAGACGCTGCATCAGCTGGTCGTCTTAATCAATCCGTACATTGAGGTGGTAGCGCTGGGAGAAGAAAATTTACTCTCTTCTTTAGATAATCCTAATTATTTTGATGCTGAAGATTGGAAAAGTGCTGCGGAGGCCAAACAGCGGATAGGAGAGTTAGCCCGCAAGCTTCTTTCTCATTTGGCAACAGTTCCTAAGCTTGAAGAGTCTCAAGATGTTCTCAAAAAAGATAAGAAACAGCCTCCTAGAGCAACTAAATCTCAGTGGATGAAGTCTTAGAGGTCGAAGAATTTTCAGGACTGCTAAAAGCGGCAGGATAGAGCTTTTTGATCAGGGCCGCGTCTATTTTCAGGGGGAGTTCTTCTTGATAGGTTGTTGTCAATTTTTTGGCTTCACTTTTGAGTGTGTCCTGAAGTGCAGGTCTAAGAACATGTTTAAGATAGAGAAACTCTTTTTGAAGTTCTTCGCTTTGTTCAGCAACGACTTGATGAACCACTTCATTATACTGTTTACGGTACTGGGGGCCAAACTTGCGGAGACGAGCAATCCTATTCATGTCTGATTTCTGAGTTGTTAGCTTTTCGGTTGACTCCAGGATCTTGTGTTCTTTTTGTTTGAGCTCGGTCAGCAATTTTATTCCGTCGGGGCTACTGCTCCAATTAGGATCATCATTATTAGCTGTTCTGCACTGTGCATGAAGATTATCTCTTTCAACTGTTAGCTGGTCTAATTCTTGAATCAACTTCTTAGGTTCCCAACTATAGACATAGTCCCTGACATCGTTGTAAAGATTAATGATTTTTCTAGGATTGTGGCCTTCGGGATTGTGAGATGCAACTGAAAGTAGTGCATCATAGGCATTTGCATCGACCTCGATCAGGCCTACATCGAGCTCGACTTTATCCTTCAAGATTTGTTTGGACTCATTGCCTGGCAGTTCCTTAAAATCAATTTTGATGCAACGGCTGACAAAGGGTGCATTATGTGCGATGTTTTCTTCGTATTCTGGCTTCGTTGTAGCGAAGATTGCTCGAATATTATTATCGAGAAGAGCTGTTTTTAGAGCCTCAATTAAAGGCCCAGTCTTGCCTTTCAGGGCTCCAGCAGTATGGCATTCGTCAAAGAATAGGACGATATCGTCTTCATAACCTTTGATGTTTGTTAATATCTCGCTTAGGTAGTTCGTTCCTTTCCTTACTAAACTGATCGTATTGAGCGTAAATATCTTTTTTCCAAAAATAAAAGAATCAGGCTTATTCATGCTTTCCCAGGCCAGCCCTTTGACAAATTCAGTTTTTCCAGAGCCTGGAGGTCCGATGATTAGAGCAATACGAAACTTTTCGCCGTGAGGGACATTCCAAGCCGTTTTAACTTGTTCTCTTTCTGCTTGGCGGCCTTTCATTTCTTTAATTTGGCCGTTTTGTGCTTCGATGGTCGTATTCTTAAAGAGTTCTTCTTTATCGATTTTTTCAGGAATCCCAAAGCGGAATCGTTGGTGGATATAATTGATGGCAATGGCAGAAATCAAAATGGCGACTCCCGCAAGGGCGGCCGTTTGCTTTGTGGCAAATAATTCTAGATAGGAAGTGATCAGGTGGTTAAATCCATCGATCATAGAGCGACAAGTCTTCAAGTATCCTTGTATTGCAGTGAAATTTGTAAAAAAATTATTCAAGGGAGAGGAGAGTGTGGCTATAAGAGCAACAACAAATGCCATTATCATGGCTTTAGTCCAATGGATAACTTTACCAAAAATGCTCGAGTATTTAAGCCAATTTTGAATAGCTGTGTCAGAGATCTTTTTAACAGTGAACAGGGGTATAATAGAGGATTCTCTTTTTGCAATAGCCATCGGATCATCGATTTTCAAGCCTGTTTTCAGTTGGTCGAGCGATACGATTCTTTTACAAACCTCGAGCATTTTTAAGCGATCCTGCTGCAAGCTGAGCATGCTGATAGATTTGACCATCGACAGAGTGTCTGAAGGGTCAGTTTTGGCAAGTTTTTCTTTTAAGGCTTGTTCTAGTCCGGCATTTGAATGATCTGCGAGGTAAGCAACAACCTTCTGGAGGGTCTCATTGGTTAGAGGGTTTTGATTGTTTAGCTCTTCGAGGAGAGTAGGAGGTTCCGATGGAAATAGTCGGCTTGGCTTAAAAGATTGTAAAAATGAAGTAGTCCAACTAGGTAATAATGTAAACTCATTATTTGTTGTAATTGTTGTCATAAGTCCTCAGTTTGCTTGAGTATTATAACATAATTATTAATAATTGATGTATTAATTTCTGTGTTAGCATTAAATAAAGTTATTTTAAATCGGAGATGTTAAGCTTAATTTTTAGTTAACTGACGTGAAAACTCCAGGGGGTTTCACACAGCAAGAATGCCAAAAAAATTAAGTTTACAATGCGCTAGGCTAATAGCTAGAACATGATAGTTATTTCTTTAAGCCGATCGTTTTACTTGAGGAGGAGCGCCATCTAAGACGGATTCTCTAGTGATAAAGATTTCTTTAATTCCAGGATCTGAGGGTGCTTCGAACATGAGGTTGAGCAGCATGCTTTCGACAATCATCCGAAGAGCCCGAGCGCCGGTGCCTGTTGATTTGGCTCTTTCTGCCATTCCGCGGAGGGCCTCTGGATCAAAGTGCAGGACAATGCCTTCTTCGGCAAAGAGTTGTTTGTACTGTTTTACAATGGCATTTTTAGGCTGGGTCAAGATTTCAACGAGATCTTCAATGGTCAGTTCATTGCAATTAGCGATGCTATTGAAACGGCCAACGAATTCTGGGATCATCCCAAATGAGATCAAATCTTCTGGTTCGACTTTAGAGAGCAGATAGTTGGTTTCATGGGCATCGAAGACTTGCGTGTCTTCTGCGCTAAAACCGATTGTGCTGCGGCCAAGCCGTTTTGCAATAATTTTATCTAAATGGACAAAAGCTCCGCCGACGATGAAGAGGATATTCTCAGTGTTGACCTTGATATACTCTTGGTTTGGGTGTTTGCGGCCGCCTTTAGGGGGGACGTTGGCGATAGTTCCTTCGACGATTTTTAAAAGAGCTTGCTGAACGCCTTCTCCAGAGACATCTCTAGTAATGGAGACGTTGCCGGTTGTTTTACGGATTTTGTCGATCTCATCGACATAGATAATGCCCATTTCAGCACGGCTCACATCGTAGTCGGCTGATTGGACAAGGCGGAGGATAATATTTTCGACATCTTCTCCGACGTAGCCGGCCTCTGTTAGGGTAGTCGCATCAGCGATTGCAAAAGGGACATCTAAGATTTGGGCTAGTGTGCGAGCAATGAGCGTTTTTCCAGAGCCTGTCGGTCCTAGCAGCAGCACATTCGATTTGCTGTAGGCGACATCCATCTCTTTGCCAAGAGAGCGGATTCTTTTGTAGTGGTTATAAACGGCGACGGAAATGGTCTTTTTTGCCCTTTCTTGACCGATGACGTACTCATCGAGTTTTTCTTTGATGTCTTTGGGTTTTAAAAGGCGGAGCTCATGATGGACGGGTTTTTTTTCAATGATGTCCATGCAGAGGCGCGCGCATTTATCGCAGATGAAGG
>CAZFXE010000087.1:0-6247 GCA_964522945.1 uncultured bacterium | reverse complement strand
GAAAAAAAGTAAAATGGAACTTGCAAAGAGTCGAGATAACTTTCCAAATCATCGAGAAAAGAGACATTGACGCCTTCCCAATAATCGAGGCCGGCTCGCTTCAGCCAGCGGTCTGTTGTTTTAAAGCCAAGCGGACGTACCATGATCAGGTCGGAGCCTGTCACGGCACATGTGCGGACAATATTGCCCGCATTTTGAGGGATCTGAGGTTGGAATAAGACGATTTTCAGTTTTAACGCACTACTTTTGAATCATCAAAAGGGAAGGCCACTTCAGGATTAACCTTGGGTGTATTAGGCGGCGTCTCGATCGGCTGTTCTGCAGGCGCATCGGCTTTGACGACTTCGATTTCGAAGGTAAGCAAGCTGTTCGTATGGCGGTTATAGTCTTTTGTTTTGAACGCTAAATCTGGGTGGATATAGACGGTTCTTGTTTCACCTTCTTTCATTCCGATCAGCGCTTTTTTGAAACCGACTATGAGCTCATCTTCTCTTAAGTTAATGCGGCTTTCATCTCTGGCAGGCTCTTCAATCGCTTCATCGAGGAATTTTGCTGTATAACGGATGATAGGAGCGCAGTTCTCATCGACAATAGGCCCGTTGCCTTCTTTTTCTATCTTGTACTGGAGTTTGTTAGCTTCGATTTCTTTGATTCCGACAGCAGATTTATTTTGGCTTAAGAATTCCTCGGTTTTTTTGAGGTTCTCTACAGCCATTTCTTTGAAAACGGCTTCTTGAGCGTGAGCGATGATTTCGACGTATTCCATTTCTGACTTGAGTTTGTCACGGCCTTGGAGAGCGTCTTTGAAACCTTGGACAATTTTATCGGTGTCGCAGTTGATGCCGAGTGTTTGGATGCTTTTTGCCATGAGATGGCCGATAGCTTCAGAAGCTTCCAAAACTTTTTGAGCAGTACCAGCCTCTGGAGAGCCAGCAGGAGCTAGAGCTTCAGTTTTGACTGCGGCATTAGCAATTTCAGGAGCCTCAACTTTAGCTGATTCAACTGGAGGTATAGCTGTCTCTTCAGCGAAGGTAAAAGCAGAGACTAAGCACAATATTGAAACAATAGTTCTATTCATGGGGTATACCTCTTATTAACTTCTAAATTATCGTCTCTATAGATTATATCCAAGTGATTTCTACGGACTCAGCTTGAATTTTCAACTCGTTTAATTGCTTTTTGGTTGCAGGTGAAGGAGTTTGCATCATCAAGTCGCTGCCTTTCTGGGTTTTAGGGAAGGCAATGACATCGCGGATATTTTCCGTTCCTGTGAGCAGCATCACAATCCGATCCAAACCAAAAGCTACGCCTAAGTGAGGAGGTGTGCCGTATTTCAGAGCTTCGACAAAGAATCCAAACTTTTCTTCGATCTCCTGAGGAGTCAAATTTAAAATACCAAACATCTTCTCTTGCAGCTCGCCATTATGGATCCGCTGAGATCCTCCGCCGAGTTCGTAGCCGTTAAGGACGAGGTCGTAGGCTTGCGCTCGGACTTTTAAAGGATCGGTATCCAAGAGATGGAGATCTTCGGGATTTGGAGATGTGAAAGGGTGGTGTTCGCTTTCCATCCGTTTGTCTTCTGCATTCCATCGCAGCAGAGGAAAGTCAACAACCCATAGGAAGTTAAGCTGTCCTTCAGGAATGAGTTTTCTTTCTTTAGCGATGTGCCGTCTTAAGTGGTCGAGCCCTTGGTTCACGGCGTCTTCAGTTCCGGCCGCGATGAGGAGAAGATCTCCCTTTTCCAGTTCGGTGCGTGAGAAGATCTCTTGCATGAGCTCTTCTGTAAAAAATTTCGCTACGCTAGATGAGACGCCTTCTTCTTGACGTTTGATCCATGCAAGGCCTCCAAGGCCAAATTGCTGAACGAACTGCGCATAGTTATCGAGCTCTCTTCGCGACGACGTTGCCCCTGCTTTGACTAAGATCGCTTTTGCACAGCCGCCGATAGCAAGAGGATCTAAGAAAATTTTCGAAGTCGATTGTTTGACGATGTCATCTAGACGAACCAGCGACATGCCAAACCGAAGGTCCGGCCTGTCAGATCCGTAATATTCGATGCAGTCTTTATGCGCCATGTAGGGGAAGGGAGTTGGGAGATTAATTCCGCGGCATTCTTTGAACAATTTGACAATGAGTCCTTCGATCATACGTTGAAGATCTTCAGGAATGCCAAAGCTCATCTCAATGTCGATCTGAGTAAACTCAGGCTGCCGGTCAGCTCGGAGATTTTCATCACGGAAGCATTGGGCAATTTGGAAATATCTGTCCATGCAAGAGACCATCAGCAGCTGCTTAAAAATTTGCGGCGACTGAGGCAGTCCGTAGAAATTTCCCGGATAGATGCGCGATGGCACTAAATAATCGCGGGCGCCTGTCTCAGGGATCGATTTGACCAAGATCGGCGTGGTGATTTCTAAAAAGCCGTGTTCATGCAGGTAGTTCCGGGTGTGATGCATGGCGAGATGGCGGATCTCGAGATTTTTTGCAATCTCTCCCCTGCGGATATCGAGGTAGCGGTATTTTAAACGGATCTCTTCGTTGACATCGGTCAGATCATCACTGATTGAAATAGGAGGGGTTTTAGCAGGAGACAAGATTTCAAGCTCATCGACTTGGACTTCAATCTCGCCCGTTGCAAGCTTTTCATTAGGAGTTCCTCGTGGAGCTACCTCTCCGCGGATCGAAATGACCCACTCAGCGCGAAGCTTAGAAGCTTTGGCGTGGAGGTCTTGGTTTTTGTTCGGATCAAAAATCAGCTGCGTCAGTCCGAAACGGTCTCTGAGGTCGATGAAGATAAGTCCGCCTAGATCGCGGCGGCGGTGGACCCATCCTGATAGAGTCACCCGTTTTCCAACGAATGACATATCCAAATCTCCACACGTATGAGAGCGGCGGTAATCGAATTTCATAGAGTGCCTTTTAAGAAGCTTTCCAGTTTGGAAAGTGATAGTTTTTGTCCTGTCCGCGTTGCCATCTCTTTGATCTCGACTTCTCCTGTCTCCATCTCGCGGTCTCCGATGACAACGGAGAAGCGGGCATTTTCAGCATTGGCTAGCTGAAGGCCGTTTTGGATTTTTTTGCCTGACAGGTCCATCTCAGCGGAGATGCCTTGATGACGTAGGCGGCAGAGGAGGGCAAAGCAAGCTTCAGAGGCTGTTTCTCCCATAGGGATCAAGAAAATCAGAGGGCTTTGAGGAGGCGGAAAATTCACTTGCTGAGCAACCATTGTTTGTAAAAGCCTCTCGATGCCGGTTGCAAAACCGACAGAAGGAAGGTCGGCGCCTCCGAGTGAACTGATCAGACCGTCATAGCGGCCGCCGGCGCCCAGTGTATTGTTGGCTCCGAGGGATTCAGAGACGACCTCAAAGACGGTTTTATTGTAATAGTCGAGTCCCCGCACGAGTTTATGATTGACGACGTAAGGAATTTTCTCAATATCTAAGAGCCGCTTGACTTTTTCAAAGTGGCCTCTAGCATCATCCGAGAGGAATTCTAAAATCGAAGGGGCTTTCTCGAGCAAAGCTTGATCGCCTTCATCTTTAGAGTCTAAGATCCGCAAGATGTTTTTGGTGAACCTAATTTGGCTATCGGCGGAGAGTTTTTCAAAGTGCGGCTGGAGGTATTTTTGCAATGCCTGACGGTAGGGAGCTCTGGAGGCTTCATCTCCGACGGAGTTGATCATGACCTTGAGGCCTTTGAGTCCGAGTCTGCGGTAGATTTCACAAAGCAAATCGATCAGTTCAACGTCTTGCTCGGGGTTGCCGACGCCGATCGCTTCTGCTCCAAATTGGTGGAGCTGCCGGTATCTGCCCGATTGCGGCCTCTCATAACGGAACATTGGGCCGATATAGAAAAATTTGTGCAGTCCTGGGATTTGATCGAGATGTTTTTCAACGAAAGCCCGTATGACGGAAGCTGTTCCTTCAGGACGGAGCGTCATCGATCTCTCGCCCTTATCCAGAAATGTATACATTTCTTTATTGACGATGTCGGAGCTTTCTCCTACTCCGCGGACAAAAAGCTCGGTCCTTTCAAAAATAGGAGTTCTGATTTCTTTAAAGCCGTAATCGGCAGCGCTACTGCGCATGATAGCTTCAACGTACTGCCAATGGTCGGAGGCGCGCCATGCATCTTCTGATTTCGGCTCTTTAGGTAAAACGTCAAAGACGCCTTTAGGGATTTTATATTCCATAGTTTGAATTGCACATTCTACCTCTCAAAAGATAAATGCATCAATCCTTATTTCTTCATGAGATTGGCAAGGATGAGATCAATGGACGAAATCCAGTGGGAAAGCTGGCTTTCTTTTTTGTTGGCCACGTGGTCTTCGTAGAGAATGTGGAGCTGTTCCATGAAGGGGAAGGGAAGCCATTCTTTGCCGGCAAACTCAGTCATGTAGTAGCCTAAAGAATGTTCTTGTTTAGCGGGGTAATGGTTAAAGGTTTCAATTAAAGTTTTTAGTTGGATAAGAACATCGGTCTTTTTACGCTCCAAGAATTCAACGAGGTTTGCGCTTTCTAAAAGATGGTGCCAGACCTGAGAAAGGTGCTGGGCATAGTCCGGGTCTCGGCTGACGTCTTTTTTGGTGAGGTCGACAAGAACATTTTTGAAGGCAGAGAGTTCAAGCTCCAATTCATCGGCAATGGCGCTTTTCCGGCCGGCTAAAGGCCTGGATGCTAAGAGCAAAGCCATCTTTCGGACATAGGCAGATAGACACGCCATGAGCAGGCCGCGAGGGTTCTTTTTAACGATTTCTTCGAGACCCTCTTTGTTGGCTTTGACCTGCTCGACCTGTTGGACTGCCAGCCAATTCTTGGGGGGCTGAAAGGCAGGATCGACGGCTGGTTTTATATCACTCATGACTTCTTTGTATACTAAAGTTAATTATTTCATATTATAAAAAGATTCTTCTAAGCGAGGAGAAACCAATTGACATTAGGTAGTTAGGACAAGTATCATTTTCCTTTTACCATAAGGTTCGGTCAACGCGTGAAATGGTTGCAAATATTTAAACCCGCCCCAGTCGTCAGCGAGATCCAAGATCAAGACGTCGTTAATACTAAATATAAATACTGGCGCTGGCGCATCTTTGTCGGGATGTACATAGGGTACGTTTTCTACTACCTTTCACGTAAAAGCTACACTTACATCATGCCGCTGCTCATTCAAGATTTGGGCATGACCAAGAGCGACTTGGGTATCTTAGGAAGCCTATTTGCCATTATCTATGGATCTAGCAAATTTTTAAGCGGTGTCATCTCCGACCGGTCTAACCCTCGCGTTTTCATGTCTATAGGACTGATGGTTACAGGTGTGCTTAACATCTTGTTCGGGATGTCTTCCTCCCTCTGGGTACTGGCTCTTTTCTGGGGATTAAACGGACTTTTTCAAGGTTGGGGCTGGCCTCCCGTCGCAAAGCTTTTGACCCATTGGTACTCCCAAAAGGAACGCGGGACGTGGTGGGGAAGCTGGAACTCATCCCACAATGTCGGCGGCGCTGTCGCCTTTTATATCGTTGTCACAGTGGCGCAGCTGCTCGGATGGCGCTATGGGATGTATGTCCCTGGAATTATTTGCATCGTGGTGGGGGTCTTCACTTTTTTCTGTCTGAATGATACTCCTGCTTCTTTAGGACTTCCTCCGATCGAGAAGTTCAAAAATGACTACCCTCCGACTAAAGAGCACAAAGAAAATATTACCCTGAAAGAACTCCTTCTCAAATATATCATTAACAACAGCTACCTTTGGATCCTCGGTATCGCCTACTTTTTTGTCTATGTCATCCGGGGAGCTTTCAATGAATGGTCTCCTCTCTTTCTGATCGAGACGCGAGGATATCCTCTATTTACTGCCAATGCCTCTATTATTTGGTTCGAGGTCGGGGGGCTAGTCGGAAGCTTAGCTGCCGGATGGGCTTCGGACAAGATCTTCAAGGGTCGCAGAGGGCCGATCAATACGCTTTTTGCACTGGCTGTTATTGGAGCGATCGTTGCCCTGTGGCTCGTGGCTCCGGGCAATCTGATCCTGGATTATTTCCTTATCTTCATGATCGGATTCCTGATTTTCGGACCCCAGATGCTAATCGGAGTGGCCGCTGCTGAGCTTTCGCATAAAAAAGCGGCAGGTGCTTCAACCGGGTTTATCGGTTTCATTGCGTATTTGGGATTTGCCGCTGCGGGCTATCCATTGACCAAGATCATGGAATTCGCAGGATGGAACGGTTTCTTTATTGCCTTGGCGATTTGCG
>CAZFXE010000086.1:0-6298 GCA_964522945.1 uncultured bacterium | reverse complement strand
ATTGCTTCTGGCTAACGGGCCAATTTCAGAAGATTATCGAGGATTAGCAGTTGAGAGCGCTGCTAAAAGCAACCAGCTAGAACTCGTAAAATTGCTTCTGGCTAACGGGCCAATTTCAGAAAATTATCGAGGATTGTCAGTTAAGAGCGCTGCTAAAAACGGCAATCTAGAACTCGCCAGATTGCTTCTGGCTAATGGGCCAATTTCAGAAAAGTGTCGAGGATTGGGAGTTGAGAGCGCTGTTGAAAAAGACAATACAGAAATCGTTAAATTACTTTTAGTTAATGGGTCAATTTCAGAAGATCATCGAGGATTGGCAGTTTCGACAGGTGCTCGAAACAGCAATCTAGAACTAGTGAAATTGCTTTTGGCTAATGGGCCAATTTCAAAATTTCATCGAGAAAGGGCAGTTTCGGAAGCTACTAAAAAAGACAATCCGGAACTCGTCAGATTACTGCTGGCTAATGGGCCAATTTCAGAACGGAATCGTGGAGAAGCAGTTGAGAATGCTGTTTATCCAGGCAATCCAGAACCTGTCAAATTGCTACTTGCTAATGGGCCAATTTCAGAACAGAATCGAGAACGTGCAGTTTCGGAAGCTGCTGGAAAGGAAGATTCAGAAATCATTAAATTGCTTTTGGCCAATGGGCCGATTTCAGAAAAGTGTCGAGGATTGGCAGTTGAGAGCGCTGCTGAAAAAGACAATACAGAAACCGTTAAATTGCTTTTGGTTAATGGGCCAATTTCAGAAAAGTGTCGAGGATTGGCAGTTGAGCGCGCTTCTGTAAAAGACAATCTAGAACTCGCGAAATTGGTTCTGGCTAGTGGGCCAATTTCACAAGCTCATCGAGGAGGGGCAGTTTACAGTGTAGCCATGTCCTCCCGAAATAACAATCTAGAATTCGTAAAATTGCTTCTGGCTAACGGGCCAATTTCAGAAGATTATCGAGGATTAGCAGTTGAGGAAGCTGCTGGAAAAGACCATCGAGAAATCGCCGAATTACTACTGGCTAATGGGGCAATTTCAGAAGAGAGTCGAGGAGTGGCAGTTTCGAAAGCTGCTCGAAACCACAATCCCGAACTCGTTCAATTGTTAAGCAAAGCTTCTATTATGAAGAAATGTACTACAGGTCTTGCAGCACGGTATGGGCATAAAGCCCTCTTTTGAGATGTGACCATGTCCAGAAAAACAGTCAGATTAAAAGTATAACTCCGATAAGAAGGGAATTTGGCAATTTTAGAAGTCTTGTTAAGAATCTAAATACTGGCGAAGTATTCCGGAAGGGGAGAGACGAACTTCATCTTCTTATTTCGGAACGGATGAAGGAAGCCTAAGATATGCGTATGCAGGCAGAGTCTGCGGCGGTTAGTCTGTCCACCGTATTTGGTATCTCCCAATCTTGTGAAGTCTGCTTCTGAAGCATGGACGCGGATTTGATTCTTACGGCCTGTCTCTAAGGTGAATTTCACAAGCGCGGTGTGTTTTCTTTGCTTGACCACTTCATAATGGGTAATGGCAAGTTTACCGGTTTCTTCGCTTTTGATTTTCTGTTCAATGAAGGCTTTTCTTTGGTGGTATCTGGCAGCTTCTCTAGCCCGGAAGTCGTTCTTAGGTTTTACAGGAGCTTCTGGAGTCGGTACGCTTTTGACAAAGAAGAAATCGTCTTCGACTAGGGTGCTTTTCCAGGTCCCTTTTAAAGGCGTGGGTGTGCCTTCTACAATTGCCATGTAAATTCTATCAATTGAGTGCTCTGCAAATTGCTCTTTTAAGACATCACGGGCATGAGTGGTATAAGCAAACAGCATTACGCCTGAGGTGTCTCTGTCTAGACGGTGGACGGGATAGACCATGCGGCGAAGCCGTCTTTTCAAGATGGCATGGACGGTCTTTTCGTTTTCAGCAGCGGTAGCGACAGTGAGGAGTTTATCGGGCTTGTCTAAGACCACGAGATATTCGTCTTCGTAGAGGATTTTGATGCCGTGCTCAGTGTAGGCGACTTTGGGTCCGACTTTGAGCTCTTGGCCGGGAAGGAGCTCTTGGCGGGCGGAAGAAACACGTGTTTCATCAACGGAAATGCGGCCTTGCTCAATCCAGGATTTCAAAGTATTTTTTGAACTTTCCGGACTGAGTTTCTGCAAAGCAGCCAAAAGGGAAGTCTTTTCTTCAATTTTCGTTTTCATAGGCACTATTCTACCACATTTTTTGATTATATACCTAAACTGTCTTAAAATTAGGCTTTGGACTGCGCTAGCAGCCTCATCTTCGCTGCTGCGTGCTGCAAAGCTGAAGCGCTGGGCTGTGTCCAAAGTAGGTATACGCTTGAATAGTTTTCAAACCTCAGCTATATATTTCCTAAAATAGGAGTGTTTTCATGAAATCGACACGTGAAAAAGTTAGTTACTGCATTGGCCTTGAGACAGGTAGGAATTTAAAGCGCCAGTTCAGCGATATGGACTCAGGCCTTCTCAAAGATGGTTTTGAAGACGGAATCAATGAAGCTGCCCCCAAATTAAGCCAGGAAGAGGTCCAATCGATCATGCAGGCCCTTCGCCAGCAGATCGAGCAGCAGCAAAGACAATATTTTACTAAAGTCTCTGAGCAGAATAAGAACGAAGGCGAGGCTTACTTAGAAGAAAACAAACAAAAAGAAGGCGTTCAAGTTCTGAAAAGCGGCCTTCAATACAAAATCATCCAAAAAGGCGATGGCGATAAACCAACTCCTGTGGATGTCGTTTCTGTCCACTACCGTGGAAGCTTTATCAACGGTTCTATCTTTGACAGCAGCTATGAGCGCGGCAAGCCTCAAGTGTTCCCTGTTAACCGTGTGATCCCGGGTTGGTCAGAAGCTCTCCAACACATGCAAGTTGGCGACAAATGGCAGATCGTTGTGCCTCACTACTTAGCCTACGGCGAAGCTGGTTTTGGTAACGAGATTGGTCCTTGCACAACCCTCATTTTTGAGATGGAACTGCTCGGTATCAATAACGCGCAACCTCAAGAATGATATCCCAAGCGCGCATCCACGCTTCGAAGCTCCGAGGAGTCCACAAAATTCCTCCTTCGAAGTCTCAAACGATGCGAGCTTTAATTTTTGCGTCCCTTGCCCAGAGTAAAGGTGGGGGACGCACCCTTATCCGCAACTATCTCCATTCTCCCGACACCGATGCCATGATCCATGCTTGCCGCTTAATGGGAGCCGAAATCAAAGTCATGGACGAGATCCTTGAAATCGAAGGTAATCTCACCTCTGCCCAGGATGTCATCGATGCAGGAAATTCAGGTCTTGTTCTACGTTTTATCGGAGCGATCAGCGCTCTGACCTCTCAATATACAATTATCACAGGCGATGAATCGATTCGCTCCCGCCGTCCTGTGAAACCTCTCTTGGAGGGGCTTTCTCAGTTAGGGGCTTTTGCTGTTTCATCTCGTGGAAATGACCACGCTCCGATTATCATTAAGGGCCCACTCAAGGGTGGGACCGCAGTCATCGATGGAGAAGACTCTCAGCCGGTCTCAGGACTTTTGATAGCGTCTGCTTTTGCCTCAAATAAAACAGAGCTCATTGTCACAAACCCTGGGGAAAAACCATTTGTTGCTATGACGCTCAGCTGGTTTGATCGGCTCGGCATCCCTTATGAAAATGACAATTATGAACGGTATCTAGTTCCAGGCGGCGCAGAGCTAGAAGGCTTTGACTATACAGTTCCAGCTGATTGGAGCTCCGCATCGTATCCGATTGCAGCGGCTTTGATCACGAATTCTGAACTGACCATCGAAGGTGTCGATTTTTCTGATGCTCAAGGCGACAAAGAGCTGATCGGTCTTTTACAAGAAATGGGAGCGAAATTTCATATCGAGAGGCAAAAACTCACCGTTCTTCCTGGCTCCAAATTAAAAGGACAGAAGATCGACATCGGCCGTTTTATCGATGCGATCACGCTGCTTCCTGTGATTGGATGCTTTGCTGAAGGCAAAACCGAGATCACCGGTGGAGCGATCGCACGCTTGAAAGAGTGCGATCGGATTAAATCGATCGTTTCTGAACTGAAAAAAATGGGAGCTAAGATTATCGAGACAGAGGACGGCCTCATCGTTGAGCAGTCTGAGCTCCATGGAGCCGCGACAGAGTGCTATGCCGATCACCGCATGGCCATGTCGTTGACCGTCGCAGGACTTGGTGCAACAGGGGAGACCGTTGTCACAGGCACGGAGATGATCGCCAAGAGTTTCCCCGGGTTTTTCGACAGGCTTCGTGAAGTAGGAGCGCAAATTGAGTAACATCATTCTTTGTGGATTTAAGTCGTGCGGTAAAACGACGCTGGGGAAGAAAATCTCAGAAAAGACCGGTATGCACTTTATTGATACGGATGATCTTGTCTCGAAAAATTGCCGTCAGCTTTATCTCCATAGTGTAGAGGCTTTCCGCGAGATCGAAAAAGAGGTGATTGCTGCTCTTGTCGATTTCCAAAACTCTGTCATTGCCACTGGCGGAGGTTCTGTTTTATCTCCTGAGAACGTCATTGTCTTAAAAAAGCTGGGCAAGATTTTTTATCTACGTGTCCCAAAAGAAATCCTCAAGGAACGTCTTTTATCGGGAACCCTTCCGGCTTATTTAGATCCAAATCGTCCTGAAGAGTCGTTTGAAGAGATGTACGAATCCCGCAAAGACCTCTATGAACAAATCGCTGATCATATCATTGATCATGAAGACCAGATCTGGCCTTTTATTTGAAAAAAAGCTCGTTTTAGGGTGTGCCATCTCTTTTGGAGGCCAAAATGGCACCATTTCTTTAGAATCATGGGGAATCTTTTCGATCTTTAAAGATAGCGAAGGAGACCAATTCTGCCTCTCTTCTACTTAGGCAAGTATAGCGCAGTTGTCAATAGAAGCGTTTCCTTAACAATCGAACGAGTTCTGGTTTTTTTTCAGCCTTCGCCAGAAATTAGCCCACTAGCCAGAAGTAATTTAACGATTTTTGGATTGTCTATTTCAATGGCTATCTCAACTGCCTTTTCTCGCGTCTCTTCTGAAATTGGCCCATTAGCCAGAAGCATTTTAACAGTTTCTAGAGGATAGTCTCCGAAGATTTCTGGAGTATCGATTCCAAAAGCTATCTCAACTGCCCTTTCTCGCGCCTCTTTTGAAATTGGCCCATTAGCCAGAAGCAATTTGACGAGTTTTGGGTTTTTCTTATTAACAGCTCCTATAACTGCATCTCCTCGATGTTCTTGCGAAATTGGCCCATTAGCCAGAAGCAATTTGACGAGTTCTAAATTGTTGTTTCCAGCAGCTTCAACAGTTGTCAGTCCTCGATACTTTTGAGAAATTGACCCATTAGCCAGAAGCAATCTGACGAATTCTAGATTGTCGTTTAAAGTAGCTTGCAAAACTGCCCATTCTATACATCTATCATGAATTGGCGTATTAGCCAGTATTAATTTGGCAAATTCTATATTGTCTAGCTCGGCAGCACGAGCAATTGCCTGGTGTCGATCTTCTATTGATAAAGGCTGGCAACTTTGTAGCAGTGTAAAAAATGTATCTAGATCGACGTTTTTGACAGTCATAAGATCAAGCTTGGAGATCCTAAAGAGATCCTTCATGGAATCTGGAAGCTCTTCACCAATTGCTGTTTGTAATTGATCCCTCGTTTCTTCAGGCAATTTTCTGATAATACCAATCAACGAGCCTTTAACGATTAAAAATAATCGTCGAACTTCTGCGAAAGTTGTTACATGGCCAGAGAGAGATTGATGCGCATCTTGAAGTTGTTCAAGCTCTCTTATGCATTTAGCGTGTGTATTCGGGAGTTGTATAGATACCAGTCGGATGATTTGTTGTATTTTTTGTTTGTTCCAATTTATCAAACCTGCGAAGGTAAGAACATTCCACATATGGCTTACTAATAGGGTGTTTTTACTTTCATTTGTAAAAATTAGAATGGATTCTAAGATTTTAGGAGAGATAGTTGTAATTGGTCCTTCTGGGAGCGAAGACAGCGGAGCTATCTGCGGCTCAAAACTGCAATTGCTTTTAACGATGGATGTCATATATACCTTTTCTTGGCGGATAAGTATAACAAACTTCCCTGTTTAAAGCACTTTTTAAATGCATTAGATCCCACTCTAAAGAAATAATCTGATATATATACTGTGCGCGGCTAGCTTCTTAAGTTTTTTTGAGCCATCATAGCGGCCCATCTTTTAAGAATCGCTACTAGGGCAAATTGTTGGAATATTGCCCTCGTCGCGATTGTTAAATATTGGGCACACTGAGGCACAAAAAAATTTTTAACA
>CAZFXE010000085.1:0-6584 GCA_964522945.1 uncultured bacterium | reverse complement strand
AAGATCATGCAGTCCCGGGCCTATACGGTCATTATACTCGGAACTGACACCAAGAAGTTTGCGATCTATACAGAGCCGCAAGTGGGCCATCATATCCAGTTGCACCTTGCACAAGGCCATCGAACCCGTCCGTACACCTATGACCTTTTAGACCGCGTGCTAAAAGGGCTCAATGTCAAACTCATCCAAGTCGTGATCAGCGATGTGGAAGATACGACCTATTATGCTCGTCTCTTTGCTGAGCAGCAAATAGGCGATGAAAAAGTGATCTTAGAGATCGATGCAAGGCCCAGCGATTGCATCACACTAGCGATCATGCACAAGATTCCGCTCTATTGTAAAAGCGACGTTCTGGAAAGAGCTGTCGCAATCGAAAATTAAAATTAAAAATATTACATTTTTTGATTGATTTTACTTAATTTAATGAATTCGCTATAATATTGAATTATTTTAAGGAGAAAACAACAATGACAACAATAACTAAATTAAGCACTTCAACTATTACTCCCGTCACGGCTCTTGCCACAGCCAAAGAAGACAGAGTCGCTTCTTACTTTCTTCGTGTGACCGGTAAGAATATTACCCTTGATCATCCGGTTTTCATCTTGGGCGCAATACATGATTGGCCTGTTGAGAAGTATCCAACCTCCGTCATTCAAACTCTTAAAAACTGCGCACTCCTGCTCTCTGAATATCCCATTAAACTGCTGGGGGATACGCTGAAAAACATCAAGCAGCTCAATGCTCAAGCTCACATTGAAATTCAACAGAAATTTGAAACAATGGATGAGCCTTGGTTTCGCGCTCAAATGAAGTTCCTATGTTACCCTGCCGAAGATAAATGCATCCAGATGTTGAAGAAAAAAAGTGCCTTAAACTTGAATGGCTGGGTCAAAAACTTACCGATCAAATCACAACAAAACATCCAAGCCCACTTGAACGATTATGGATTAAAGCTTCATGAGCTCCATCCAATGATCGTAGAAACCATCCTCGCTAATAAAATAACCATCCGCAATTACGGCTCTGGCGGAATCGAAAAATGCATCCTCGAACATTTTCAAGAGCAAATGAAGCCTGTTGTCGAACTAGATCATGAGCAACATTACATGTCTCTGTTTGTAGAAGGTTTTCTTGAATTCATGAAGGATTTTGATCTAGACGACACTCTAGAGACGATGCAGGATTACTGCAGACAATTAGATACAGGCGAATATAGCAGCGAAGAGGAAATTATTGGGTCAATGGACATCAATGACGCTTATGCCCAAAAAAAGATGCGGCTCAATTTAGCCCAATTCAAAATGGAAGAAGAAGGATCTGAATCGACCCAAGTTCGCAATCAGTCATATCACCCTACATTTTTAGATGGTATCGGGCAAAATCTATCAACAGCCATCATTCAAGGCTATGAGCATCTCAATGGCAAAACAGGGACAATCCAATTTCTTGAATCACAAGGCTACACCGTAGACTTGGCATATTAATACTTGATGTAAAACTTATTGTTGGCCAGTTCGAGGATCGATTTGACGGCCTCTTCGGCGTCATCTCCGACAGCCTCGACGGTAATCTTAGATCCCCTCGCCGCTGCGAGCATGAGAATGCCGAGCAAAGACTTAGCATTGACGTTGAGGTCTTGGAATTGGAGCGAAACACGGGATTTAAATGAAGAAGCGCATTTAACAAGCTCCGTTGAAGGACGCGTGTGGAGCCCTTTTTCATTAATCACGATGAATGTGTCTGAATACTTCTTAGCGGGCATCGATTCCTTTAAAAACTTTGTTTGAAAATGCTAGTTTCTTGCTACACTCTCAAGTGAATACTCTCCGGCTGATTTAAGAGCAATATTTTTCTAAGAAACCACAGGAGCAGCTGTTTTTTCAACTGACTTCATATTCAGTGCCTTTTTGAGATCTTCAGTCAGCGCTCCAAAATGAGCAATGATCGCCTCTAAAGCTGCAGGAGATCTCATGTCGACCCCAGCGATCTCCAAGAGATCAAGCGGGAACCTACTGCCTCCGGAAGAGAGAAATTTTAAATATTTCTCAGGTCCGTTCTTGGAGACCGTTTCAACTAACGCATGCGCAGCGGCAATCCCCGTCGCATACTGATAAACGTAGAAGTTGTAATAGAAATGCGGAATGCGGGCCCATTCAACATCGGCCTCGTCATCTAATGTGACTGCAGGACCAAAATAGTCCACTACAAGCTTGCGATACTCTGTTTTAAGGAGCTGCGGCGTCAGCGGGATGCTTTTCTCAGCAAATTCGTGGATCTTGAGTTCGAATTCAGCAAACATCACCTGGCGGAAAAACGTATTGCGGATCCCTTCAAGGCCTTGATTGATCAGATAAGCGATTTTCTGCGGATCTTGCACTGAAGAGCGGAAATGACGAAGTAAAAGCTCCTCATTGAATGTCGAAGCGACCTCTGCGACAAAAATCGGATACCCAGCATCTTGATAAGGTTGAGATTTCCACGCGGTGAAGGAGTGCATGCTGTGGCCTGCTTCATGAGCTAGCGTTGTGATGCTGTTATATTCTCCAAAATAGTTCATCAGAATATACGGCATCGTTCCAAAACAGCCACTGGAATAAGCCCCTGACCGTTTCCGTTCATTTTCATACCGATCGACCCATCGGTCTTCAAAAAAGCCTTTTTCCATGCTTTTTTGGTAATCAGAACCAAGAGGAGCCATCGACTCGACAATGAATTTTGCAGCTTCTTCAAATTCCATCTTAATATCAGCATCACCAACTAAAGGCACGCTCATATCATAAAGGTGCAGCTCATCGACTTTCAGTGCCTGTTTTCTAAACTCCATATAGCGGTGAAGCACCGGAAGGTGCTTTCTCACAGTGGAGATCAGGTTCATGTAGACCTTTTTATCGATATTGTGAGGAAAAAGAGCCGCTTCTAAACAGGAAGAAAATTTCCGGACTTTCGCATTGAAATAGTCTTTCTGGACCTGTCCGTTAATGAGCTCGCAAAGCGTATTTTCAAATGCTCCAAAAGACTGATGCAATGTCAAAAAGGCGTTTTTTCTTAATACTCTATCGTGGCTGCGCATATAGACCCCGTATTTCCCATGGGTCAGTTCGTGCTCTTTTCCTGCACTGTCTTTGACATTAGGGAATTTAAGATCAGCATTACTGAAAGCTCCAAAAGCTCTTTCCGATGCATCTAAGGCAAGAGAAGCGCTAGCCAGCATCTCTTCTTTTTCCGCATCCAACGTGTGGGGTTTCAAACGGATGATTTTTTCTAAATAAAATTTATAGGATTTGAGCTCGGGATCGTTAAGTAATTTCTTAAGATCCTCGTCTGACAAAGCCAGTAGCTCTGGCTCGATCCAACAAGTTTCTTGACGGAAGTCATGAAGAAGGCCGACGATCCGTAAATAAGCTTCTTTATGGACGTCATGGCCGACATCTTCATCGTGTCTGAGGTGAGCATAGGTGTAGAGCCTAGATAGCTTCTGATCGAGGTCTAAAACCGTTTCCACAAGCTTTAAAACAGCGGCAGCCCCCTCTTTGAGACGGCCCTTAAACTGGGCCAAAACAGGCCAATGAGGCGCTTCGGGGGTTCCCTGCACTTTTGTAAACTCTTTTTTCCAATCGTCTAAAGTGGGATAGATTGCTTTCACATTCCATTGGTCAGTCTCAGGTACACGCGCTCTGTCCATTTGTCTCTCCTCAATTCCTTTCATAATGAAGAAAGCCCCCCGTTCCGTCAATATAACTTTTAAATTTAGCAGTCGATTCTATAGAGCGCTAAATTGTTGCAGAATAATTCACCTTTCTATAACATACCACCTAACTACAAGCTCGTCATAGACAAAGTCAAAACTTTTATAGACGCGCATCAATTAAAGGAGAAATTATGACCCAAACAGAAAAAAAATTGTCACTCAGACCGCTCGGCAATCGAGTGTTAGCTCAGCGTCAAGAAAAAGAAGAGACTCTCAAAGGTGGAATCATTCTTCCTGATAGCGCGAAGAAAAAACAAGAAACCGCCAAAGTTGTGGCAGTAGGCCCAGGCCAAGTCACAAAAGACGGAAAAACCCTTCCAATGCCTGTCCAAGTGGGCGATCTCATTTTGATGGATAAATACGGCGCACAAGAAGTCACTATCGACGACGAAGACTTCGTCATTGTGAAAGCCGACGATATCATCGCAATTTTAAACTAATCAGGAGAAACAAAAAATATGGCACCGAAAGATATTAAATTTAGAGAAGAAGCCCGCCAAAAGATCTTCAAAGGCGTACGCACTTTATCCTCTGCTGTTAAAGTCACACTCGGACCTAAAGGCCGCAATGTCGTAATCGACAAAAAATACGGCGCTCCGCACATCACTAAAGACGGCGTGACCGTTGCTAAAGAAATCGAGCTCGAAGACAAGCACGAGAACATGGGCGCTCAAATGGTGAAAGAAGTCGCTAATAAAACAGCTGACAAAGCTGGCGACGGAACAACCACTGCAACACTGCTTGCCGAAGCCATCTACAGCGAAGGCCTCCGCAATGTCACTGCAGGAGCAAATCCTATCGAAATCAAACGCGGTATCGAACAAGCCGTGAAATTGATCACAGCAGAGATCAAAAAACTCTCTAAACCTATCCAAAACAAAACAGAGATCGCTCAAGTTGCTACTATTTCAGCAAACGGCGACACCGAGATCGGCGAAATCATCGCAACTGCGATGGAGAAAGTCGGTAAAGACGGCACGATCACTGTTGAAGAAGGAAAAGGATTTGAGACGATCTTAGACGTTGTTGAAGGAATGAACTTCGACCGCGGCTACCTCTCTTCTTACTTCATGACCAATGCTGAAAATCAAGAAGCAATTCTCGAAGACGCTTATGTTCTTCTCTACGACAAAAAGATCAATGGAATGAAAGAATTCCTCCCGATCTTGCAAATCGTTGCAGAAACTGGCAAACCTTTCCTGATCATCGCTGAAGACATCGAAGGCGAAGCTCTCGCTACCCTCGTTGTTAACAAAGTCCGCGCTGGTTTAAAAGTCTGTGCTGTAAAAGCTCCAGGCTTTGGCGACAGACGTAAAGCTGTCCTCGAAGACATCGCGATCCTCACCGGTGGAAAACTCATCAGTGAAGAGCTCGGCTTTAAACTCGACACCGTCACGATCGACATGCTCGGCCGTGTGAAAAAAGCTGTCGTAGGTAAAGAAGACACAACCCTCGTTGAAGGCGCTGGCAAAAAAACCGCAATCCAAGAGCGTATTGCCCTTCTCAAAAAAGAAATTGAGAATAGCACCTCTGACTACGACAAGGAGAAACTCCAAGAACGCCTCGCGAAGTTGTCCGGTGGCGTCGGAATCATCCGCGTTGGAGCTCCAACTGAGATCGAAATGAAAGAGAAAAAAGACCGCGTTGACGATGCCGTCCATGCGACAAAAGCTGCTGTGGAAGAAGGAATTCTCCCAGGCGGCGGCGTAGCGTTCATCCGCTGCCTCCCAGCCCTTGAAAAACTCTCCTCAACTGTTTCTGGAGACATCAAGATCGGCGTGGAGATCATCATCCGCTCTATCGTATGGCCTCTTCGTCAATTGGCTGAAAACGCCGGTAAAGAAGGCTCCCTCATCGTTCAAAAAGTCGCCTCTATGGAGACTTATGAAGGATGGGATGCTCAAAACGATGAGTTTGGCAACATGGTCAAGAAAGGAATCGTCGACCCAACGAAAGTCGTTCGTCTGACGATCGAGCTTTCTGCTTCAATTGCTTCTCTCCTCCTCACTACTGAGGCTTTGATCTCAGAAGAGGAAGAAAAAGCACCAGCTGCTAACCCAATGGCCGGCGCTGAGTATTAATCAGCCCGTTCCTTACAAAGGCGCTTCTTTCGGGAAGCGCCTTTTTTTTGTGCCTTTTCCAAATTAAAAACTTAAAGTACAATTAGCCCTCAATTTGATTTTTATGCTCCTAAAAATCAATCTTAAACCCGAGGAAAAATGATACCTTTAACATCCGCTTTTACTACCGCTGGATGGACAATTACCACAAACCCTTCTCCAGATCCTATCATTCCCATAGATAAAGAAGAGGCAGTAGAACCCTTACCAGAAGTATCTTCTTCAGAAAATTCCTGCAGCACATTTCCAACAAGTGATAAGGAAAAGGTTGATGCGATCATGGAGAAAAACCTCAGAAATTATCCTCGTCTCTACGATAAGGGTGCCTCCATGATTAATCATCCTCTTGTCCAGGCAAAGCTTCAGTCTCACCGCGAGCAAAACGTACTTGGCACAATTCTTTTTAAGTTTGATGTTTCGTTGCCCCAAGACATATTGGCAGCGAATTTGCACGTAGATGAAGTGATTAGAGGACAAACTTTTGCTGAAATCCGCAATAATCCTGACTATGCCGAATACAGCCTAAAAGTTTCCCAATCCGATTTTAAAGGCACTAAGGTACATTTATCTTCCATTATCACCACATTACGAAAGGTTCATCTCATTACACAGGATGAGCAGCTGATAGTCCAAGCGCTCTCTAATCTAGAAGTCCTAGAATCCCAAGCCAAAGAAATTCAGAATCCTGAAGTCGTCGATAAAATTCTCGATGT
>CAZFXE010000084.1:0-6598 GCA_964522945.1 uncultured bacterium | reverse complement strand
CTTAGCTCAAGCACAAGACAACTCCTCCCCGTATGACATCATCTATGTATTCCCAGGCGATGGGACAACGACTGGAATGGATTCAGGAATCTTTTTACAAGCGAATCAGAAGTTTTGGGGCTCTGGCATTAGCCATTTGATACAAACTTCTGAAGGGACGGTCTCCATCCCCGCGCAAAGCAGCTCCTCTCCTACCATTACGAATACCAATATCAATACAGATGGCAATGCAATCACCCTGGCAAGCAATAACGCCATAAGTGGTTTTATCATTACATCTGCAATGAATGATGCCATTTTTGGAACCGATCCACAAAGCTTGTCGGTCTCTTCTTGCACGATTCAAAACACCACGACTTATGCAATTGAGGCTTCTTTCTTTGGGAACGCCTCTATATCCTTAACGAACAATCAATTTTTGAATAACGTTAACGGGGTGTTTTTGGATCTTAATGGAACATCCACCGTTGTTTGCTTAGATAATGCATTTACAGGCCAAACGTCTGTTTCCAGTGTTCCAATGGAGATATCAGCAAATAACAATAGCTTTGCTACCCGCATTGAAAATAACGTCTTTGACAGTAATACAACTGGGAGCATCCGGATTAACCTCAATAGTGTTGTCGATGCCGATCTCATCGTGCTTAATAATACGATTACAAATAACGGAACGGGATCTCAGTCAAGCTTAGGATCGAGCTTTGTGATCCTTCCAAGCGGAACGACTAATCAGTGCTCGATTGTATTGAGTGGCAACACATTCTCCGGAAATACATCCAATGCTCTTTATCTGCATACTTCTGGCGCATTTACAACTCTTGAAGCCGCAGTATCTGAAAATACGATGTCCAATAACGGAGGCTCTGGCTTAGTTTTTGCAACTCCCGTGGATATTTTCACGCTAGTTGCAACAGACAATACGATTGTAGGAGACAATGATAATGGAATCGCCGTCATTAGCTCTGGGATTACTTCAACCGGCACTATCACAATTAACAACAACACCATTACAGATATTGGAAATTCGTCAAACGGAATTGCAATAAATCAAGACTTCTCAATTCTTAGTCTAACAATACTAGATAACGAAATTAATAGATGCGAAGGGACAGGAATTGTCAGTTATGCGCCCACAGGCATCGATTCACTGACATTGAATATTTCGGGTAACACGATCAGCAACTGCCAAAATATGTCATCCAATGCTGCCCCAGGCCTTGATATAGAGCAATATACAAATCTGATTGGTTCTGTTGCTGATAATACGCTATCAGGTAACACAGGTGTAGCCGTATTTATTGGTTCCACCTTACCAACCCCTACGACCTGTCTAACTCTTACGGGCAATAACAGCAGCACTGATTATCTTCTGACCAATCCAGTAGATGGACTCTTCAACTTAAGCCCATGTAATGTAGATACTGTTAACATAGGCGTGATCAACACGTCGGGCGTCATTAATCTCGTTCAATCCTGTTCCAATACCATCCCTTGTCCTCCATAATGGAGTATATGATTAACACGGCATTCTTGCTTGCTGTGGCTTGAAAGAGGAGTTTGGAGCTAAACCCTGAGGCGAGATCACATCTTAGATATCGACAGTTTTTGGTTGCGCACTAGGGTGAGGCTGAGGAGTGAAATGGCGCACCCGATCATGAGATAGAGGATAGGCCAAATGGGACTTTGGAACTGGCCGACCACTCGCACCATGATGAAGGGACCTACACCGCCGAAAATCGCGATCGCAAAATTCATTGCTGTTGCAGTGCCGCTGTAACGAATTTCAATAGGAAACAGAGAGCTCACAAGGACGGGGAGTACGCTAAAATAAGAGGCGATGAGAACTGCCAGTGTTCCTTGTGTGAAAAACAAAAGCCAGTAGATCTTCCACCCCATGAGAATGTAAATCGGAGATGCAAGAAAAAAAAGGATCAAAAGAGCCCATTTCGCAAAGCGGCGGATCCCGACATAGTCGGCCAATCTACCTGCAAATAGCGTCGTAATGAGAAATAATGCAATGGTGAAGAACTGCAATACCGTAGATTGAAAAATGGAAAGATGAAGTACGGATGTATTGTAGAAAGAAGAGTAGATCAGCACCAAGTTAAATCCTACTGTATCCATAACCATGAGGCCCATTCCAATAAAAATCATCTTCTTGTACTTATGGAATGTACTGAAAAGAGGTTCCTTGAGTAAGCATCCATAATGTTTTGCTTTCTCGAAAAAGGGGGTTTCCCGCAAAAGGCGGCGGAGGAGTAGAACAACGATGCCAACCAGTCCGCTGAGAAGAAATGGAAGCCTCCATTCTCCTGCGCGCAGTCCTTCTGGGGTCACCACTGCATTGAACAAATTCACTTCGATCATTGCAAAGAAGATCCCAATAAAAATTCCGAAATACGCAAAGCTCCCGATGTAACCGAGCGTCTCTTTTTTCGCCGATTCAATGAGAAAAACCACTGCGCCAGGAAATTCTCCTCCCAAACTGATCCCTTGCATAAGAAACATTAGAACAAAAAGAAAAGCCGCGGTGAGCCCAATTTCTTCATAGGAAGGCAAGACTGCAGCTAAAAAGAGGGGAATGATCATGAAGCAAATCGTTCGGACAAGCGCAAACTTTCTTCCTTTTTTATCGCCCATCGTTCCAAAGATGAATCCTCCGATAGGCCGCGCAATCGCGACAAGTGCCATAAGTCCTGGATAGAGATAAGGTGATTTCCCCAAACTCTCTGGAAAAAAAAGGCTGACAAAAAATGGTGCCATCATCCCGAACAAGATAAAATCGAACCACTCGAGCGAATTGCCGAGAATTGTCGCCAGAATGACAAATCGTTGTTTGCTAGTGATCTGATTCGAAATGTTCATAACTTCTCGTCGATTCTTCGCCTGATCTTCATGGATGCTTCTCCGAGTAGAAAGTGTGTTCTTGAGCCAAGGACTCAATGTTCCTGGCTACTCTGAGATGTCGGCTTATTCTAGAAATTATTTAAGAAAAGTACAACTGAAATACAGAAAAGTTTTTCAAGCAAAAGTTCTGAATCTGTCAAAGCGTTCCCAAATTTGCTATGATAAATAAGTCTCTAGTAGGAGCGAAATTCTTGTTATGCCGTTTTTAGATAAAAAGATCTCCATTACAATCCTTTTGATAAAGTCTTTTTATTATTTTATGTCATCAAACTTGCAAGAAGCTTGATGTCGTGATACCCAAATCCACAACATCCGCCAACAAATTGTAAATCGTATTGTCGTGCTTTCTCAGCAATCTTCTTTAAAGAATCGATTTTCCTGGGCTCTAGCAACGCCTCTTCTGTTTCATATGTCGAAGGATCTGCATCCCATGAGTTGGGATAAAAACCGATGATACGTTTGATGAGTTTTTTATCCTCAAATGATGCGATCACTCGATCAAGAGCGTGAGGTGAGCAGCAATTCAATGAAAACCCTTCTATAAATCCAGAGGTTTCATGGTCGATGAGCGAAATGACAGATTCGACGGTTTTTCCGTCTAATAAGTAGCCTTCACGATCGACGACGAAGCTAAGGATCAAAGGAATATTGAGAGAGTGCGCTGCTTGGCTGATTCCTAAAGCTTCACGACAAGTTCCAATGGTCTCGTGCAAAATCACCACATCAGATGGCGAGAGCCCAAACTGATTGAGTACTTCGATGCAGAGTTCATATTGACGCTTTGCAAAAAGATGCGCCTCTGCAGTATCTGGAGCAAGCTGCGGCTGATAGCAATCATTGGCAGGACCAAGACAGATGGCGATCCGTCCAAAGTTTTTGCTGCCTAAAGCTGCTAAAAGAGCCTCTAAGTTGAGACTGAGCATCTCTTTGTACAGTTCAACAAAATTTTCTTTTAACAAAGATCGCAGAAAGAAGGCATTGACGGTTGGCAGGGTCGCTCCTGCATTCACATAGCCTCTTGCGATCATTTCCACTGCAATGCGATACCACTGTTGCTCTCCTTGACGCTTGACAGTTAGCGCGCTAGAAGAGATGCCGAGGCTGGATAACACACACCCATAAGGGCCAAATAAAATTTTCATAGTACTCCTAAGGTTTTGTTGATCGTTGAAACTAAGCGCTTAGGGGCAAAGATGTGCTTGGCGCCTAAGCGCTTCGCATGGACATAGAAGATCTAGAAAAACCGTGTAGAAAAGACATAGCGCAATTATGTCAGAATTAGGGGTTTCTCCCAAGGGAAATGCACAATTTGTTAGGCTTAGTGATATGTGTGGGGCAAGGATCAATAGTCTATGAAGCACAGCTTTTGATTTAGGGGAGGTATTTAAGTCTCAAGAAATGGTAAAATTACCCTATAAATGATGAATGAGCAAACGCCTTTCCTTCCTATGATCGCCGATGGCGAGGATAAGACCTCTCCCTTAAAGAATCGGATTAGAAAAAATTACCGGCATGTTCGGAAATGGGCAAATAGGACCCGCACGAATTGCTTTCGGATTTATGATCGAGATATCAAAGAATATCCGCTCGCAATCGACTTCTATGATGGGCGGTTTTGCGTTCATTATTTTTCAGAGTCTAAAGAGAGCGATGAGCCAAGGCAAGATCTCTATGAAGCAGCGACAAGTGCGATTTGTTCGATCTTTGGAGTGAAAGACGATTGTATCCATTGGAAAACGCGGGTCAAAAGAGAACGAACCGAACAGTATGAGAAAATAGCTGAATCAAGGGATTTTTTCACAGTTTTGGAATACGGGGTCAAGTTCAGGGTTAACCTAGAGAATTATCTCGATACAGGGCTTTTTCTAGATCACAGGGAAACGCGTCAGATAGTAGCTTCAATGGCCACAGGCAAGCGGCTGCTCAATCTTTTCGCTTATACGTGCTCGTTTAGCGTCCATGCAGCCTTGAGCGGTGCAGTTTTTACGAAAAGCGTCGATATGTCGAATACCTATACCGAGTGGGCCAAATTCAACTACTTTCTCAATACGATACCACTGAAAGATAACGTGATTGTCCGGGAGGATTGCTTGAAATTCCTCAATGAAGAAGAGGAGAAATACGACATTATCGTGATCGATCCTCCGACAATATCCCGTTCAAAAAAAATGGATCAGATGTTTGATATTCAGATCGATTATCTTTCTTTGATCAAAAAATCTCTAAATCTGCTCACAGATGGGGGCATCATCTTTTTTAGCACCAACTCCCGACGGTTTAGCTTTGATGAAGATCAGTTCCCTGAATGCACGATTGAAGATATTTCTAAAAAAACGATCCCCATCGATTTCCATAATCAAAAAATCCACCGTTGCTGGAAGATCTATCCTAGTGCTCTGAATTAAAAATTATTGAGATAATTTCTAGCGTCTTTTGAAGAACTGAATCTCTTGTTCGTGTTTGACAGCAGCGGCCCGTGTTGAGAAGGTGCCTAAATTTCTCCTTTTTCCTGTCTTGGGATTAATTTTGCGGGAATACAGCCGATATTTTCCTGAGGCGAGTTTGCGGATCATGCGTTGACTTCTCCTAGGCTTAGTAACATGGTTGTGTAGAGCAAGGCACCGAAAACAAACCAGAGATAACCGCCTTTTTCTTTCTTGGGCAGTTCATAACGAAAAATGTTCAAAAGGATGCCCCCAGCGACAAAAGAGATGCCAACTGCAGTTGCAGCAGGAGGGATTTGTGTAAGATAACCGACCAGATAACCTGCAAACAGGATTAAGATCAAAGCTCCTAGTACTGCGGGTTTTTTAGTCACATTGGCCATATGGTCGCGGACAAAGTAATGCATCCCGATTGCGATAGTAAATAGGGTCAAAGGCTGGATTTCAGGATTGGAGCTGTCTGAAAGGCCTGCACCGACCAAGAAGTTAAAAAGAAGATAGCCGCTGATCGGAACCCATGAGTTATTTAGCTTTGACTGGGCCGATTCCACCCCGTAATAGAAAAGGATCCCCAGCAGAGCAAGCAGATAGGTATGCAGCTCAAGGAAGGGGAGGAGCTCTCCGAAGGCTTGCTTGAGAACAGGGCTTCCTTTTTCCAAAGCAGGGAGTAGATCGACAAAAACGTAAGCCAGTGAAATGCCAGAGGCAAACGATAGAAATTGCCTGTGCCAGACCCAGCCGAGGACTTTTGCCCTGTTGGCAAAGAGGTGGATAGCTGCTAGGACTAGGAGTGCAATAAAACCGTGGCTCATTAAAGGGTGATCCTAGAGGGAATCTCAAATAAATTCTAATGATTTTTTTGATCTTTATCGAACAGCCTCTAAATGGTACAATATCGAGATAAAATATGGGTTATATATGAAGGAAACAGGATTTAAACTTCAGTGTCGATTTTCAAAATTTTGGCTCATATTCTGGTGTATTTTCTGCTTTCCAGTAGCTCTGGTGCTATTATTGACGGCGAGTACATGCAAGGTAAAACAGACAACGTATAACTTTAACTATAACGGGTCCAGGTTCTGGCTCTGTTTCTGGGTGATACTCTTTTTTCCGATAGCCTTCATACTTTTGTTCCTCAATGGGTTTTCAGCCCGGGCTGAAACCGCCTCTTAGCGCTTTTCTTACTAAGAATGTCGATAAAGTAAGTAAAAAAATAACAGACTATGTATAGTTACTCACTTTACACC